>JAIVYS010000029.1:0-10577 GCA_048635325.1 Candidatus Bathyarchaeota archaeon | reverse complement strand
TTGAGTTTACGTGATCCCGTAAATTCGAAAAATGTATTTTTTGTGTAACAACTGAAACAAAGCATGTTGCAAGAGGCTTATGCGTTCAGTGTTATACCATAAATACCGAGGCAAAGCACAAAAAGCATGACAGATCCAAAAGGGGAGTGGCTGAGGATTTCTTATTAATACATAAAATAATATGCTATACGAACCAAAAGACGATTTAATGCGTATAACAATAAGTCTTATATCATATAAAAATTGTTATTTTATTGTCGTTTCAAAAAAACATATTAAATGTATTACTTACGGAGAATTAATGCAAGATAAAGTTGTGAGTCCCACATCACATAACTATTTGGGCAACAGAAGGGAATTCGAACTAGACAAGGAAGTAAGCATTAATTTGTGTGAGTTTGGAATCAAATTTTTTAATGGGGTTTGTTGCTGAGATACAAAAGGAAAGAAGACGTGCTGAACGGCGAATGTTAAGATTTCGATGATGATAATGAGCCCATTGAAAGTAAAATGTGACTGCAATAAATTTGAGTTTCGGGTTTATGATTCTGAACTTCAGGAAAATCCGATTATCAAATGCCCTGTTTGCGGAAAATGCTATAACTGTAAGGAAATCATATTTAGGAAGATGTGTGATAATCTGTAATGTGGCTTTTTACACAAAGCCCGCGACATGCAAACACATTTAAAACAGACAGAGCATACTTATTTTAAGGAGATTCATTTGCAAGAAAAAAAAATAAATCCAAAGGATTGGATTTTAATAGTTCTACTAAAAAGAGCTTCTGAAAAATATGGTATCAACTTATCTAATTTTTATAATGAAAGAAAAATACCTCTCGAGTTCAAAGTGAAGAACAGTACTGCGTTTTTCAAAATAGACGATAGTTTGGAGAAAGAAGGTTTTTTAGAAAAAGTGGGGGTGCAGAGAGAGAATCACCGCTTAACCAACGAAGGTAAAAAAAAGGCACTAAAACAGGAAGAAAAAATGTCACTTGAAACATCTTTTTATATCATTTCAAAATTTCCTGAAATAGAACTTAAAGATAGAATTGAAAGAATAGAATCTTTTATAGTGAGTTCAATTTTTCTGATATTCTTTCACACTCTTATGTCAAAAGTCATCGAAAAAAACATATCTTTTTCTCCATGGATTATGGCGCTTTATTTGGGGGTGGTGTTCTACTTAGTCTTATCACTTTACAAGGATTTCTTAACAATGACATTTCTTTGGACAATCAGATTTCAACGAAGTGGGCTTTGGAAATTAAAAAATATTGTGTGGGACAACAGAGAAAAAATAATGTGGGTTGTCATCGTAATCACTGTTGTAGGAATAATTCATATTGTTAGAACGTTAAATGAAGATATAGGAAATCAAGTGGTTTCCGGAACGGTCGTTGCAGGCATATTATTACTTATTTCAAATTATGAAAAAATAAAAGAGAAGTTATGGTGCAAATAGGATTTTTTTACTACATAACTAGGTTTTCTGCAAACGCCTTCCTCTCTTCCCTAAACCTCTTAACAGTATTAACAACAACACCCTCATCCGTCTTGAGAATTCGGGAAATCTCTTTCAGCGCACCCTCCCCCGTCAACTTAGTTCCACCGATTACGGGCTCAGCCGCCTTAAACCCTGCAAACTCAGCCTTCACCCGAGCAATAGCACCATCATCCTTCTTGTGCTTTGCCCCCATCAACTGCCCGTAAAGCTTCCGAAGAACCTTCCAGTCCTTGAACAATGCCTCTGCCAAGCCGGGCGCATCCTTCGCCTCTTTCGCGCCAAGAAGCTTTAGAACCTCTTCTGCTGCATCAATCTTTTTCTCCTCTGCCTCAGCAGCTTTTGAGCCAACAACATAGTTGAAGCGGATTACCCCGTCTTGTATCTTTGTTGTGCCAAGAATTTTTAGCACCCCAATATCTTTAGTATTAGAAACATGCGTTCCCCCGCATGCTTCGATGTCATGCTCGCCGACTTTGACAATCCGGACCATGCTCCCGGGGCTTCCGCCGCCCTGGTATATTCCAAAACCATAGCTTCTCTCTGCCTTGCCGCGCGGTGTGTCTTTGACGTCAACATCAATTCCTGAATCAATAATCTTGTTTGCCTCGTCCTCAATTTTTTTGCGCTCATCATCTGTGACGTGCGCATAATGCGTAACATCAAGCCGTGCTTTCTCAGGCGTCTTGTGCGAGCCTGCCTGCCAGATGTGCGGGCCGAGAACAGACCGAATCGCAGCCCCCAGAACGTGCGCCCCAGTGTGCATTTTTGTCAATATCTCGCGCCGGTTCTTATCCACAACCCCGTGAACCGCCTGCCCGATTTTCAGTTTCTCTGCGCCATTTACCTCATGAAGTATTATTTTGCCTATTTTCTGGACATTGGCAACCTCAAGCCCGCTAAGCATTCCTGTGTCATGCTCCTGGCCCCCGCCTGTTGCATAAAATGCCGTTTCATCAAGCGCAACCCACTTGTTGTCAAAGACACCAAGAACTTTTGCATCAAACTCTAAATCGTTGGTATCATAAAAAAGCATTTTTGTCTTTGCCACACCAGTTATGTCAACAAAGTGCTTCACTTTCTTTTTCTCCTCTGCCGCGTGAGTCTCTGAAAGCTTTGAGTAAAAGTCAGGCGGAACCTTCACTTTCTTTCCCATCGCCCTTGCAGTGCTTTCAAGAAGCTCGGGTGTTATGCCGTGCGATGTGTAAAGCTCCATCATCTCTTTCTCGCCAAGGTCGCCTGTGCGCCTGAGTGTTCCTTCAACCATTCTTTTTGCCCGCTCGCGCGATGCCCCGTATTTTTCTTCTTCAACAGCAAGTATCTTTTTCATGTTTGGGATGGCTTCTGCAAGCTCAGGGAAAAGCGGCTTCAGGTAATCTGCGTGCCATGACGCAACCTCACTGACAGAAAGATTCAAATTGTATTTTTCAATGAAGTTCATTGCCCTTCGAAATATTACTCTAAGATTATACCCTCCGCCAACATTCGACGGTATTGCCCCATCAGCCACAGCAAAAAGAAGTGTGCGCGAGTGGTCTGCCACTGCATAGAGTGCCTGGAGCGGCTCAACCACTTTCTGCATTTCTTCGAGTGAAATTCCTATCTTTTTTGCAGTATCAAGAAGCGCCTTCTCTCTGTCAGGGGTATCATCAAGATCGAGGTCGCCTGCAACCACAGCATACCTGTCAAATGCCTTGTGGTCAACCTTGAGCTTTGCTTTTTCCTTCATCTTCTCAGTGACCGGACCGAAAACAGCATCATAAGCCGCGGGAGTGCCCTGTGAAAACCACACAAGCCGCTCATGCCCCCAGCCGACATCAATCACCTTCATATCAAGTTCCCGGTACCCCTTGCCATCATCTGACTGGAACTGCATGAAAACAGAGTTTACAAGCTCAAGCCCGCGGCAGAATGTCTCAACACACGGCCCGAAAGCAGAAAAATCAGTCATTGCCCAGACATCCTCGACGTAGGTCAATTCCTTTGGGTTTATTCCCATTTCTTCAGTCAAAAACCTGAAATTGAGCTCAAGGCAGCGGTCCTTGAAATACCCTGTTTCCGGGTGTCCGAATGCGTGCTGCCCGCTCATGATAAAAGATGTAAGATGCCTGCCTGTAACGCCTACATTAGCTATATCAGGAAATCGAAGGCACACTTGCGGCACTACAAGCGGGTTTGCCGGGTACTCAAAGGTCATGTTACCGTTCTCAAGGCGCTGAAAATCCTGTATGGATGCAATTGTAAAGTACAAATCAGGCCTCCAGCGGTCAACTACAGGGTAGCGCGAAACAGGCGTGTGCCCGTTCTTTTTGAAAAACGCCTCGAAAAGGCGCCACATAGAAATATAGTCCCAGCTCTGCTTTGTAATAGGATTTTTTATGAATCCGTACGGGTCGCATGGCGGGCTTCCGCATGTAGTCCGTTTAGGATCAAGTGTCCAGAAGTTCTTCCTGCATGTAAAACAAGTCTTGCGCAAAAACCCCTCTTTACGAAAAAGCTCTACTTCGTAGTGCTTTTTCCAGTCTTTCGAGAATTCAGCGCGCACTGATTTTTTAGTAAGCATGGGTTTATCAATGGGTTTACGGTTTTATATGAGTTGTGTATTTTCAGGTATTTTTTGAGGGCGGTGTAGCAATTTATTGATTGGACATCAATATTTTTCATAAATTTATTTAAGATATTCAAAATATTCCAACTTTCAGACCCTCTCTACTTCTCAGCCTAAACATTACGCGTATTTTATATGCATCCACATCAAATAACTAAATATGACAGATTACCAAGACAAAGCCCAAAAAAACCTGAAATACACCCTCTTCTTCACATTTTTCGTAGTAGCTATGCTCACAAATGTCATCGGCGCAATAACAAACGTCCTCCTAAAAGAATTCAACCTTTCTCTTGGCAATGCCGGTCTCATCACCCTTTCATTCTTTGCAGCATACGGCCTTGCATCACTTCCCGCAGGACTTCTTGCCCACAAATATGGCTACAAAAAAATATTCGTGTCAGGAGTACTCCTAATGATAACAGGATCGCTCTTCTTCGGCCTGGTTGGAACTTTCAGCATGCTGCTTTTGATGAGCTTCCTTGCAGGCATAGGCGTAACCCTAATACAAGTAAGCGCAAACCCTCTTGTCCGGGAAGCAGGGGACAAAAAAGATTACCCTCGGAACCTGAACATAGTCATGTCTGTATTCGGTCTTGGCTCGTTTCTCGCGCCGCTCATAATAATGCAGCTGGTGGTAAAAGACATCAGCTGGAGATACTTCTATTTTCTCATAGTCGCACTATCAGCAATAGTCTTTTTATCAGCAACAAAAATAAAAACACAAAAGCACATACCCGCGGCTTTCACAATAAAATCAATACGTTCTCATTTCAAAGATATTTCAGTCATTTCCTCATTCATCGCACTTTTCTTTTACGTTGGTATAGAAATGGGTATAGCTGTATGGCTTATCACATACCTCGAAACAATTAGAGGTATTGCCCCACACATCGGAGTCTATTTATTATCATTCTTTTGGCTCCTCCTCGCAATAGGAAGATACCTTGGAGGTCATCTTCTAAAAACACACACACCCAAACTATTAGTTACAACATTCTCCCTACTTGGCGCAATCTCTCTCGCCCTTGCCCTCTATGCAAACTCCACAATCATCTCAATGATATTGCTGCCCCTTGTTGGATTCTCCTGCTCAATCCTGTTTCCGACAATATATTCCGTAACAATAGAAAACCAGAAAAGCGGTCACAGCGTAGTATCCGGCATACTGTTCACAGCAGTGATAGGTGGCGCAATAATCCCGTACTTCATAGGCATCACAGCAGACGCATACGGTCTCACCGCTGGCCTAAGTATACTCTTTTTATCCTTCCTTATAGTCTTTCTGAAAGGTCTCTCAATAAAGCGCACCCATGTAGACATAGAAGACGCAGGTTCGGATGCGATATAGCTGTGGATTACGCAGGGAGCATAACAACCATTACTCATATGGCGTATAATCTACGAAAAAGAAATACCTCTTCTGCGGCATAGTGAATCTCTAAAGACGGTTCGTTATTTAGTGTCTAATTTTTTGTAGCCCATATAAACCAATGTGGCAAGAACAATCCCAAGCCCGGCAAGTTTCATATGTTTATCAAGATGATACACATAGAGTCCGGATCGGATTATTGACCAAAGAATTATTATAACGCCTCCGCCGATGAAGCCAGAGCCAAGAATTTCTAGTTTCAAAAACATGCCACCGGCAACAATTGCAATCAATCCCAAAAACAGCAGTATAAAGAATGTGTTTCTTGCATGGCGATATTGCGGGCTGCTTTTCGTAAACTCTTCATTGCATATATCATAATTAATTATGCATTCTTTGTATGCAGGGTCTTTCTGAAGAGCAGTATAACAGTCATTTGGCTCAAGTATTGGTGTGAGCCCCTCAGAAGATTTGTTTTGTATAAATTCTGCTTCGCACTCGCGCATGGGTTTATAGCAATCATATTTTACACCACAGTCATTATCTGAGAAATCGTATTTTGGCTGTTCGTAAATTACACTTACGCCGTATGAAATAAATGTTGCAAAAACAACTGCAATGGCTATGGCAATAAATGTTTTTTGCAGACCCATGCGAAGTATTCTATTCAAAGATATTTAAGCATTGTGTTGATAGTACTTATTTCCCGCGCCCCAACTTCACATGAGACTTAGCCAAGTCCCCTGTAGCGAGCGCACCCAGAACCGATAGCTCGCCTGCAAGCACTGTCGCGCCAACTATTTCTGCAAGCTTCATTGCATTATTACCCGGGGTTTTTCCTGCGCCTGCAACACCCAGCATTTCGAGCGCCTCTTTTTGCGTTGCAAGGCCTGTGCCCCCGCCGACTGTGCCGGCATTGACGTTTGGCATGTAAACAGATATGTAAAGGTCTTTGCCCTGCATCTCTGCGGTTGTCATTCCCATTGAGCCGCCGACAACGTGCGCAGGGTCTTGGCCAGTCGCAATATATAGTGCTGCAACCATGTTTGCAAAGTGCGCATTAAATCCCAGGCTTCCGGCCATTGCAGAGCCGACCATGCTTTTCCTGTAATTGACTTCAACTATGTCTTCTGGTGTTGTCTTGAGTATTTTTTCTACGACATTCCTTTTTAGAACAGCCTCTGCATGCACTCGTTTGCCGCGCCCATTTATGAAATTCATGAAAGACGGCTTCTTGTCAACGCACATGTTTCCTGAAAGCGCAATGCATTTTACTTTTGTCTCTTTTTCTATAAGCTCTGTCAAGACCTTGTCACACGCGACAACAGCCATGTTCATTCCCATTGCATCTTTTGTGTCAAACACAAAGCGAAGGTAAACATTTTTCCCGCAAATCCAGGGATGTATTTTTTTTAATTCACCAAAGTGCGTAGTGCTTTCTGCAACTTTTTTTATTCTTGAAAAATTCTTTTCAACCCACTGGACTAACTTGCGCCCTTCCTCAATTCCTGAAACTTTGAACACAGGCGCACGCGTCATGCCTTTGTTCTCTGCAAAAACTCTTGCCCCTCCTGCATTTGTTACTGCCCGACACCCCCTGCTTACGCTTGCGACGAGCGCACCCTCTGTGGTTGCAAGGGGAATGTAAAAATCACCGTTTGCAAAATCACCATTTATTTTCAGCGGGCCTGCAATGCCAAGTGGCACATGGGTCGCGCCAACCATATTCTCGATGTTCTTTTTTGCTGCAGTATCTATGTCAAAAGAATAATTGCGTGTGTTCTCAAGTGGTGCACCTGTTTTTTTTGCAATGAATGTTCTTCGTACATCTACCGCATCCTTTGGTGAAAGATACTTGTCAAGGGAGCGCAGCCCTAGTTTTCCTTTTTCAAGCTTTTCAATGATTTCTTTTTCATTCATCAACATACACACCTCAAAGAATTATTCAACTGCGATGCCTTTGACACCAATATCTGTCTCAATTGCTTCGGCCCCGGTGGACGCTATTGCTTTTTTTACAGCAGCAATATTTTCTTCCCTGCAAAGGGCAAACATTATTCCTCCCCAGCCGCTGCCGGAAAGCTTTGCGCCGAGCGCGCCTGCACTTAATGATTCCTTTATGCAGTCATCAAGCTTTGGGTGCGAAAGCCCGAGAGATGACAGCAGTTTTTGGTTTTCATTCATGAGTTCCCCGAGCGTTTCTATATTGTTGTCCTTTAGTGCAGGAATTGCTTTTTCTGCAATATCTGCTATTTTGTCAAATATGCTGTGCACGAATTTGGCATCGCGCTTTATGAGGCTTGGAATATGGTATCCGACAGTAAGGCTTGTCGGGGCATCCACTTTTGTGTTTGCAATGATTATGTGGAACTTGTGCCCGCCAATGTTCTTTGTCTCTATTTGCGGGGGAATGCCGTCTTTAAGCTTTTTTATGTAACTGAAGCCCCCGAAAGTTGAAGATATTATTTCACTCCCTGATGCCTTGCCGCCATGCACCTTTGCCTGATAGGGGAATATAATATTGAAATATTCCTTTTTGTCAAGAGGCTTTCCTGCAAAAGCCGAGAGTGCGCCAAGTATTGAGCAGAAGACAGCGGTTGATGAGCTCATTCCGCTATTTACTGGTACTTCTGATCTAATTTTAAGATCAAAACCTTTTTTTATCCCGAACTTTTTTTGAAGCTCCTGCACAAAGAGCGCGACATTTTCAAGCTCTTTCTTTTCTGCCCATATCTTTTCAGCAGGCTCGGGCATTATTTCTGCTGTTCCGAATGCATCTGATAGAATCATGGCAGAATTCCTGCTGTTTTCTGAAAGCACGGCTTCAGTGCGCTTTCCGACAGCAGCGCATATTGCAGGCCTGCCGTAGACTGCTGCGTGCTCTCCGAATAAGAACAGGTTCCCTGGAGCTGATGCTTTTATGGGCATAAAGTGTGTTTGGCAAGTGAGTTTATAAGGTTTTGTTGCGCATTTTAACAAAGTACTATTACATGGTGATTCCTTGTCAATATATGGCATGAAAAAAGAGGAAGTCCTCCAGTTGCATATATTATTCGTTCAAGTCAGAGAATATCTCCAAAAAACCAGAGAGTTAGACAAAGAAACCATTGCGGAGTTCTTTACCGGATATGAATTTCTTGATGTAAAACCGACCGATGTGTATAAATCACTTGGACGGCACGAGGAATCTATATACTTGCTTGCATCATCTATTGTAGACTTAATGGAACATCTTGATCCTTCTTTTTTGGAAGACAAACCGCAAATCCGTGAACCACCACCTAAGCCGCATCTTGCTCCGGCAGGCGTATAAGCACATCAGCACTCTCTTGCAAACTCATACCCCAGGCGCGCTATATCGAATGCACTCTCTGCGTTCTCGATTGGGCCGTAGAACAAAAAATCTGCGCCAAGTGCAGGCGGAAGCAGGTTTGAGGCAAGGTCAACTGATTTTCTTGTGCTTCTTGTGCGCACATAATCCCATGCAGACACTGCGTTGTGCATTGCGCACCCTGTGGGCAGGCCGAACTTTGCCTTTAGCCCGGGGAGGGCACGAAGCGCAATCCCTGCACCTGACGCCACAGGCGTCATTGCAGTGTCAATAAGAATGTTTTTTATGCTGCAATCTCCTGCTATTTCAAGAAGCCCCTTTCCGAATGCGCACTCTT
The DNA here is from genome assembly GCA_048635325.1 of Candidatus Bathyarchaeota archaeon. Lineage (GTDB taxonomy): Archaea > EX4484-52 > EX4484-52 > EX4484-52 > B79-G9 > JAFCBV01. The sequence goes on along the minus strand of JAIVYS010000029.1, from coordinate 1,425 downwards.
TTTCCAGAAGGTGTATTTTTCCCTCAAGCGATGTGTCGGTTGCGCTGTATGCAAGAACAATCGCGTTTTCTATTTTAGAATCCCTTAACCCTTCTATCTCTTTTTGGTTTATTGTCATGTTAAGTGAATTATAGACAAGCTTTTTGGTCGCACCAGCCTCTTCAAGGCGTTTGAGCGCTCCAAGCCTTGTTTTGGCATCCTGCGAGTCAAGCAGAACAGGGATATTTGTGCGCTCGAGAACGAACTCAGCTTGTTTTACCAGCGCATCCTCGCCTGCCCCGAAGACATTCATCATAGAGGGCAGTCCTGAGTCATGCGATGCCTGTATGTGGGTGTTGAGCAGGCTTTCTGCGCTATTTGCGTCAAACCCGGAATCAGTCAGTATCTTGTGCCCTGTATAAAACATAGTGCCGATGAGCGCAGGCGGGTTTTTCCCTGTCTGCCCGCCGATTTTAACTCCTGCGATATCCAGTTCCTTTGGGTTGGGAAAAACAAACATAGGATTCAATATTTAGTGAAGTTTTTAAGGGTTTTCAGGCAACAAAAGATATATAAATAACTACTACCATGTAACTACATGAATCTAATTGAGTTAGGGCTTACAGGGGCAACACTTACTATCTTTGTCTCTTTGCTTGCAGTTACATCTATGATGCTGGGCAGCGCACTGGAGCACACAGGCAATGTGATGGAAAGTGTCAGCGACTACAATGCAGACCCAAGTGATGAAAATATGCAGCTCATGCAGGAAGACTTAAGCGCGAGCAATACTTATCTGGCAGACCTCAGTTTTGTGTCGTCAGAGGCTCTTGTAGCAATCCTGGATGCACTTGACATAAGTGCGCTTTCTGACAACGAAAAAGCATCGCTTGCAGAGGCAAAGGATTTTTTTCAGAAAACTGAAGAAAGAGACCTTTCAGACCCTGATGTAATCGGGATTAACGAAAAGATTAAACAGATTCTCGATAAGATAGGGCATATAGAGTAAGGCGCAAGCCCTCGAAATATCTTTTTATACCTGTCAGTTAAATTAGTTTTGTGATACCATGACTCCAACAGAAAAACGCAAAAAAGAGCACATAGACCTGTGCCTGCAGAAGGATGTTTCTTCTTCAATCAGCACCGGGCTTGACGACGTACGGCTTGTGCATAACGCGCTTCCTTCAATCAGCAAGAAGGGCATTGATACCTCATGCGAATTTCTCGGGAAAAGGCTTTCTGCGCCCATTATAATCTCTGCTATGACCGGCGGAACGCCTGAAGCAGAGACAATAAACAAGAATCTTGCAGCTGCAGCAGAGGAGCTTGGCCTTGCGCTCGGCCTCGGCTCAGAGCGCGCTGCAATACAGGATAAGGCGCTCTGGAAGACGTATGATGTGCGCGATGTTGCGCCGAATATACCCCTGATAGCAAACCTCGGGCTTG
>JAIVYS010000028.1:0-10611 GCA_048635325.1 Candidatus Bathyarchaeota archaeon | reverse complement strand
CTTCCTTTGCGAGCAATAGAAGCGCAGCGCTTCCATATCCTCCTCCGACAAGAACTATTCTTTTGCCAACTAAATCGAAGCCATGCCCGTAAGGGCCGCGCACTCCAAGGATGTCACCTTCTTTCATCTCATGCATTTTAGATGTTGCATTACCGCGTTTCTTAACAGTTATTGAAACTGTTTTTCCTTTTCCCGTTAGGGTGAATGGTTTTTCATCAACTCCCGGAACCCATGCCATCACAAACTGGCCGGGTTGGGCAGAAATTTCTTTATTGAGTATGAATGTCTTGACATCATGCGTTTCGCTGATGATTTTGTTTATTCGCACTCCGATCGGATAATCCTGTTTAGTCATGCGCAGCACCTGTAATATCCTTTGTGCTTTTGTAGCCATACTCTTTCATCAGCTCAACTGTCTCGTCCCCGATTTTTTTGAATGCCTCAGCACCTCTGTAATATACTGCGGAGCCGATTCCTACCTGCGTTGCCCCTGCAAGCATCATTTCCATTGCGTCCCTGCCACTTGTCACTCCGCCGACGCCTATTATCGGAATCTTTACTGCTTCATATATTTCATACACACATCGCACAGCAACCGGGCGAAGCGCAGGGCCGCTCACGCCGCCCATCTTGAAGTCAAGAATAGGTTTTCCTGATGCAATGTCAATCAGCATCCCGGGGCCAAGAGTGTTCACAGCAGTTATGCCATCAGCCCCTGCATCCTCGGCAGTCTTTGCGAGTGCGCCGATTTTGTCAACATTCGGGGACAGCTTTACAATGACAGGTATTTTTACAGCGTCTTTTACAGTGCCTGTAAGTTCAGAGAGAAGTTTCGGGTCGCTTGCATACGGTTTTTTATGGACTACGTTCGGGCAGGAGGGGTTTATTTCTATAATGTCTGCACCTGCGCTTTCTGCCATTGCCGCGACCTCTGCAATATCCTGCGGGGTGTCGCCGATTGCGCTTGCTATAAGAGGGATGTTCTTTTCCTTCACTTTTTTTATCTCAGGAATGAAGGCATCCATTCCCGGGTTGGGCAGCCCGACTGCATTCAGAAGCCCTGCTTCAAATGCTATTACAGTCGGGTTGGCATGGCCGCGCCTCGCTTCAAGGCTTATTGATTTTGTTGTCACAGCCCCTGCACCTGACTCGTGCGCACGAATCAAGGAGGATGCTGACACACCAAGAATTCCTGCAGAAAGAACAAAAGGATTTTTAAAATCAATCCCGAGTGAGCGCATCTTCAGCATTGCACATCACGGCACCTGCATTTCCTGCTCGCAGTAAATGCACTTGAGGATTGCCGGCTTTTTTGAAACAACATCAAACTCGCTTGCTGTGTTCGGCTCCCTGTTTGAAACGCACGTGGGGTTACTGCATGTTACAAGGCCCTTTATTTGATTCGGGAGCGCCACTTTCTCCTTTTTCTTGACACAGAAATCCTTTATGGTGACAACAGTAGTTCCCGGGCTTAGAAGCGCAATTTCTTCATACTCATTTGGCGCAAGGTACTTGTCCTCTATTTTTACTATATCTTTTTTGCCCATGTTTGTGCTGGGCACATTTATTGCGATTATGGCAGTCCTTTCCTCAACCCCTTTGAGTGCGCGAAAGACTTCAATTCCTTTTCCTGCATAGATGTGGTCTATAACAGTTCCGTTTTTTATCTTCTCAACATGAAGTTTTTGCTTTTCATTCATTTTACCAGCCCCAAAACAAGCGCAATCAGCGCCATTCTTGTAGGCACGCCGTATGCGGCCTGCTTAAAATATACAGCTCTTGGGTCAGAGTCAACTTCATAGGAAATTTCGTCAACCCGTGGCAGGGGGTGCATCAAAATCATATCTTTTTTTGCAAAAGACATAACTTTTTTGTCTATGATGGTACTGCTTTTGACATCCAAGTATTCTTTTTCAGAGCCAAAGCGCTCTTTTTGTATTCTTGTGGCATAGACAACGTCAAGGTCTGGTATGGCTTTTTCGATTTTGCTCTCTTCTATGACAAATATATTCTTTTTGGCAAGGCTTTTGAGCACATATTTCGGCATCTTAAGCTGTTCCGGGGAGATGCAGTATATTTTGACGTTATCAAAAAGCGACAGGGCATGTGCAAGGGAGTGGACAGTCCTCCCGTACTTCAGGTCACCGAAAAGCCCGATTTTCAGGCCGTCTATTTTGCCCTTTTCTTTCATAATCGTGAACAGGTCAAGAATGGTCTGCGTCGGGTGCTGGTGGCCCCCGTCCCCTGCATTTATTACAGGGACACCTGAGGCATCCGCAGAAACGCGCGCAGCCCCTTCAGAGGGATGGCGTATTGCGATTATGTCTGAATAGGCTGCTGCCATGCGTATTGTGTCTGTTAAAATCTCGCCTTTTTTGACAGATGTGGCTTTTGCATCCGCAAAGCCGACAACATTTCCGCCAAGGCGCAGCATTGCGCTTTCAAAGGACATCCGCGTTCTTGTGCTTGGCTCAAAGAAAAGGGTTGCAAGTATTTTTCCCTTGCAGATGGATGTGCCGCTCTCTATATAAGAAATCATTTTTTCAGAAACAGAAAGGACTTTGCATAGTTCCTCGCGCGAGAAGTCTTCTATTGAAATAACATCTTTGCCTTTGAGGCTCATGAGTATCGTAATATGTTGGAAGCACAACTTTTTAAATAAACGCCCCTCGCAAGGCATATATAGTCTGCTTTGACATAGTATCTAAAATGTGGGCGAATTTATCATTTCTTGCAATTACAGACTTTGCTTTGTTTTTGATTCTTGCATTAGTCTCACTTCAGTGGCGAGGCCGCGAGAAGGCAAGAGTCCGGTTTTATTTTTCTATTATGGCTGTTTCCTTCTTTTTTGCAGGGGCATACGAAACAGGCCTTTTTTTGCATAATGCACCGGCGCAGCTTAATCATTTTCATGTTCTTTTTTCGGCAATGGTGTTTTCTTTCTTTGCAGCAGAGATGTCCGGCGTAAGAAAGATAAAGGGCATTTCAGTTGTCCTTGCATTGCTGCTATTACTTGTTTCAGGCTCTGTGAATATAGTTCGCATGGCGTATCTTGTGGCAGTTGTCCTTAATTTTGTGTCATTTTTCGTGCTTTTCGAATTTGCGTACGGAAGGATGAAGACTACCGGGCTTCTCGGGCTGATTGCAACATCTTTCGGGGCTGTTCTCGTTTTTGCAGAGGTGCCTGGCCTGACATTTGAGAATTTTTGGTTTGTGGTAAACATCTTTTTCGGGGTAAGCTTTGCAGCACTGCTGTACGGGGCGCACAACAGCTGGTTTATTCTGCCAAGAAAGGCAGGGATTGTGCTGGACGAGCATAAGATCTCTTTTTCAAGGACTTTGAAGCCCCTTTTTTACATAATAATATACATTTCCCTCATGAACGTAATCCTTGTGTTCGCAAGCCTTGCGCTTCACGAGGCAGGGCACTTTTTTGTGGGCTCTATGCATTCCTGCACAGGAGAGGTCGTCCTTTTCAATTCAGACAACACAGGGCCATACACTATGCTTTCATGCCCGAAAGACGCTCCAATGAATATTATCAATATGGCAGGATTTCTTTTTATCCTCCCTTTTGCTGCAATGTTCTTTCTTTTGAAAAGATATCCTGAAAGAAACTTTGGCCTGATAATTACAGGCCTTGCGCTTGTTATGAGCTCTCTTGATTTCTCAGCAGCCCTGTCTGCTGGTATGGTTCGAGTGATTATGCTTGCAGGCGCACTTTTGATTGGTATTGGTGAAGCACTTTTGATAAGCGCGTACATCTCGCCGGACAAAAAGCACAAAAAATAATCTATTTCTTTGCGGCAGTTCCTAAGCTTTTTATCAGCGGGAGACCTGTCTGTGGGTTTTCAATAACTGTTTTGCCGGAAGGCAGGTCTATTGCGTTTCTGGGGCTTTTCGAGAAAAAATACAGCAAGGTGTCGTTTTTTCCAACAGTCTTGTGAAGATAATATGTTTTGCCTTTCTTGTTTTTGTAAGTGTAAATTCCAAAGAGACCCATTTTTTCACAAAAATATTATATTGCATCGAGCATATATATTTTCGGGCGCGCGCAGGCGGTTTCGCTTTGCCGAAAGATACATAGGTTTATATATTTCGCTTGCATTACTTAATGAATCTGGCGGCCATGGCGGAGGGGTACACCCGATCCCATCTCGAACTCGGAAGTTAAGACCTCCAGCGATTTGAGTTGTACTGCCTTCGGGCGGGAACCTCATGACGCTGCCAGGTACTTATTCAGTGATGTTGTCTGATAAGTAGACCACTAACAGTAAACAGTAGTCTGGGGCAGATGTTTTCCCTGATGCTGAATACTGTCTACTGGCTGCTTACATCAACTTCATGAGTGCCCTGGTGGTGTAGTTGGCTAGCATCTGAGACTGTCATGCGGCTGCAAAATATATGTTTTGATAAACAGTGGCTGTGCAGAGCTCTCAGGAGTCGGGTTCAAAAAACAGCGGCGTAAAAGTTATAAAGCTAAAAACTCATTCTTCTATGAGGATGACCTATTGCTTTAAATAAAAAGCACCAGATATAATGTCTGCTTAAAAAGACAGGTAATGTTTGTTTGCGCCCGCTTTTGAAAATCCCGACCAGGGCGTGTCGTGGGTAAAACACAGGAAATTCATGAAAAACGAGAGCGCATTAATATAATTTTAGATGAGTGCGGCTTGTGTTTTTGGATTTTTGTGATTAAAATCGGTTTTAGCATATTGTGCGGGCCCGTAGCTCAGTCTGGCTAGAGCACCGGGCTCTTAATACGAGGGTGAAGCTTTTAACCAGACGGATATTTCCGGATCTGTAGAAGATACCCGGGTGTCGAGGGTTCAAAATTTGGTGAAGCTGAATACTGGCTACTTAAACCACCTTCCCCAATGGAATTCCCTCCGGGCTCGCCATTATTTTGCATGGGCATTGCATAAACGCATTGCTTTAAAAAGACGCGTGCAGAGACTGTACGTCTTGTCTGTTGTAGGTCACATTATGAAGGAAAAGGATATTCTCTTACACGAACTTGTGTCTAGGCACGAAATAATGGCTAAAGAAGATGTAGAATCTCTTCTTGAAAAACTGAAAATTACAGTGCAGAACCTGCCCAGAATTCTTGAGAACGACCCGGTGGTTCAGTCACTTGGTGCAAAGACCGGTGATGTCCTGAAAATTACCCGTAACAGCCCGACTGCAGGAACTTCTTTATATTATCGCCTTGTTGTGGAGGGTTAATTGTGGAAAAAAGCATAGCAAAGTCATACGTTGAAGAGCGCGCTGCAGCAGGGGCTCTTGTTGCACACCAGATTGATTCATACAATGATTTTGTATTAAGGCGACTGCAAAGAACCATTAATGATATTGGAAAAATGGTTGTTGAGCTTCCGACAGGTGAGGAGCTCGTAATCAAGCTTGGAAAAGTGACATTACACGAGCCCCAAATGAAAGAGTCTGACGGGTCTGTCAGGCCTGTCCTGCCGCAGGAGGCGCGCTACAGGAACCTTACATATTCCACACCAGTCTATGTTGAGATGACCCCTGTCTTCGAAGAGCACGAACACGACATGGAGCTGGTGGAGATTGGGGAGCTTCCTATTATGGTGAAGTCTGTTCTCTGCCATCTTGTAAATAAGTCGCGCAAGGAGCTTATCGAAGCAGGGGAGGATCCTGACGACCATGGCGGGTATTTCATAATAAACGGCACAGAGAGGACAATAATTCTTTCAGAGGAGATTGCGCCCAACAAGCTTATTCTGCAAAAGGAAGGCGGTGTCACAAGCGCAAGGATAAACTCTGAGAGGGGCGGCTACACACAGAGGCACATGTTTGAGAGAACGCCTGAGGGGCTTATTGTGGTCCGCTTTGCAAACCTTCTTCAGACACCGGTATCAGTCATACTTCTTATGAAAGCACTCGGCATTGAGTCTGATAAAGATGTCATTGAGGCAATTACCACAAAAGAGGATCTTCTTGAGGACGTATACATCAACATCTACGAGACTCAGGTGGCAAACAAGGAAGAGGCACTTGAATTCATTGGAAAGAAGATGAAGATGCGCCAGAAAGAGGGGCGTGATATCCGCATAATGCAGATAATAGACAACTATCTCCTTGCCCACATAGGCACAAAGCCAGAGCACAGGATAAAGAAGGCAAAATATCTTGGGGATGTTTTCCATAAAATGATTCTTCTGCACAAGGGCAGGATAGACCCTGATGACATAGACCATTATGCAAACAAGCGCCTCAGGATGGCAGGGGATCTGCTTGAGACACTTGTGCGCTCTGTCATAATGGGGCGATGGGGTCTTGTGGTGCGCCTTCAGTATAATTATCAAAAGATGATGAAGCGTGGAAGAAAGCTTTTGCGCCTGCAGAGCGTTGTTGTGGCTGATGTTTTTACAAAGCAGGTAATGCGCGCGATGTCAACAGGCACATGGGTTGGCGGGCAGACAGGAGTCTCACAGCGCCTTGAGAGGAGCAATTTCATAAGGACTCTTGGGCACATGAGAAGTGTTGTCTCACCGCTTTCTGCAACACAGGAACACTTTGAGGCAAGAGAGCTTCATGCGACCCAATGGGGCAGGCTTTGCGCTGTCCGGACTCCTGAAGGGCAAAGCATTGGCCTGCGAAATTTCCTTGGGTTAAGTGCGCAGGCAACAATACCTTCAAACGAGGCAGAGGAGACAAAAATTGTTTCTATGCTCAAGACACTTGGGGCAGAGACAGAAGAAAAATAGAGGATTATTATGGCAAGAATATTTTTGAATGGTCAGCAGGTCGGCACTACAGATAATGCTAAGAAGCTTGCACGAAGTCTGATTACAAAGCGCAGGAGCGGTGTTCTTCCAATAAACATGAATATCTCGTATCATAATGACCGCGATACACTTCAGATAAACACTGATGGCGGGCGCGTGCAAAGGCCGCTTATTGTTGTCGAGAAAGGAGCGTCTCTTTTGACAAAACAGCATTTGCTTGACATAAACGAGGGAAAGGCAACATGGGCAAAGCTTGCAGAAAAGGGCGTAATAGAGTATCTTGATGCAGAGGAAGAGGAAAACACATATGTTGCGCTAAAGGAAGAAGACATTACTCCTGAGCACACACATCTTGAGCTGGACCCCTTATTTGTAATTGGTGCAGAGGCGTCTTTGCTTGTATACCCTGAAAAGGACAGAGGGGACCGCCTTAATTATGGTTCGAGGATGATTGTGCAGTCAACAGGAATCTATTTGCAAAATTATCTTTTGCGCGATGACACCACATCACAGATATTGGCATACCCGCAGGCGCCAATGGTGGCATCAGACACTGTAGATGCAACAAAGCTTTCGACACACCCTGCAGGACAGAACCTTGTAATTGCTCTTATGCCTTTCTATGGTTACAACATTGAAGATGCGATTGTCATAAACAAGGCATCCCTTGACAGAGGGCTTGGAAAGTCAACATTTTTCAGGACATATGTTACTGAAGTGAGAAGGTACTGGGGCGGGCAGGAGGATGAGGTCTGCAAACCAGAGCCTGAAGTGCGGGGATATCGTTCTGAAGAGGCATACTCTATGCTTGAGGATGACGGAATCATACCTGTTGAGGCTGTTGTTGCCGGAGGGGAAGTGGTTGTCGGAAAGACATCGCCCCTGAGGTTTCTTGGGCTGCAAAAGGAAGTCCGCATGGGCATAAAGAACCGCAGGGAAAACTCGCTTACAACCAACAGGGGCGAGAGCGGAATTGTGGAAAAAGTCATAATTACAGACACAAAGGACGGCAACACACTCATAAAAGTAAGCATCCGCGAGCCAAAGATACCGGAGATAGGCGACAAGTTCGCTTCCCGCCATGGCCAGAAAGGTGTTGTCGGGCTTATTGTGCCTGAAGAGGATATGCCTTTTACAGCAGGCGGCCTGACACCTGATGTCATAATAAACCCTCATGCAATCCCTTCGAGAATGACTGTCGGCCAGCTTCTTGAGCTTGTTGCAGGAAAGACAGGAGCTCTAATAGGGGACACAATAAACGGGACTGCATTTCATGGAGACGAGGGCAGCATCAGAAAGCAGCTTGCAAAAGAGGGCTTTCGCGATGACGGCAAGGAACCTATGTACAATGGAATTACCGGAGAGAAGATAGATGCGCACATTCTGGTTGGAATTGGATATTACCAGAGGCTCTATCACATGGTCTCGCACAAGATACACGCGCGCTCAAGAGGGCCGATTGCCCTGCTTACAAAGCAGCCTACAGAAGGGCGAAGCAAGGAAGGCGGCCTAAGGTTCGGGGAAATGGAAAAAGACTGCCTTATAGCGCACGGCGCTGCAGTGACACTGAAAGAGCGTTTTGGCGCAGACAAGACAGTAGTCTCTATCTGCAAGGAGTGCGGTGTGCCTGCTGTTGTGGACTATCAGAAGAACAAATCCCAGTGCCCGCTTTGCAAGGGCTCAAAGGTTATAGATGTTGAGATGTCTTATGCATTCAAGCTTTTGCTTGATGAAATGCGCAGTATGATGATTTATCCGCAGATAGTTGCTGAAGAGAAGTGATACAATGGCAAAGAAAATACATGAATTAAGGTTCAAGCTGATTTCGCCGCAGATAATAAAGAAAATGTCTGTCATGCATGTTAATACTGCTGAAGTTTATGATGTTGACGCATACCCTATAGAGGGCGGCGTAATGGATCCACGCCTTGGTGTTGTTGACCCGGGTATGCGCTGCAGGACATGCGGCGGGCGCATGGGTGAGTGCACAGGGCACTTTGGCCACATAGAGCTTGCAAGACCTGTCATAAACATACTTTTCCTTGATGAGGTGAAGCTTCTTTTGCAATACACGTGCGCTGACTGCGGTGTTGCTCTTGTGGACAAGGAGTACCTCAAGAAGATTATTGATATGAGGGATTTGAAGAAAGTGAAGCCACTTGACAAATGCCCCAAGTGCGGCAAGAAAACAGAAAAGATAACAATTGACAAGCCATCAACATTTCTTCGCGCAAAAAAGCCGTTGACACCTGTAGATGTCCGTGCGCAGTTTGAGAAAATAACAGTAAAAACCGCAGAATCTCTTTCATTTTGTGGTGGAAAGCCTGAGTGGCTTGTGCTGACGCTTTTTGCGGTTCCGCCAATAACTGTCCGGCCTTCAATAACTCTTGAGACCGGAGATCGAAGTGAGGACGACCTTACACACAAGATTGTCGATATAGTGCGAATCAACCAGCGCTTTGCAGACAACCTCGAGATAGGGGCACCGGAGTTTATTCTTGAAGACCTTTGGGAGCTTTTGCAGTATCATGTTACAACATTTTTCAACAATGAGCTGAGCAGCATTCCTCCTGCAAGGCACAGGTCAGGGCGAAGCCTCAAGACACTTTCGCAGAGGCTCAAGAGCAAGGACGGGAGGTTCCGCCACAACCTTACCGGCAAGCGCGTGAACTATTCAGCGCGTACTGTTGTGTCTCCGGATCCGAACATAAGCATAAATGAAGTGGGTATTCCGGAAAGAATTGCAAAGGAAATAACGGTTTCGGTAAAGGTGACAAAAAGCAATCTCTCTGAAATGAAGAAATATGTTAAAAACGGCCCTGATGTCCATCCCGGAGCAAATTATGTTACAAGAGAAGACGGCCTTAGAAAACGCATTCTTGAAATGAACAAGGGCGATGTTGCAGAAGAGCTCGCTCCCGGATATATTATTGAGCGCCATCTTATTGACGGGGATCCTGTGATCTTCAACAGGCAGCCATCTCTTCACAGGATGTCTGTCATGGGGCACCGTGCACGCATAATGCCGCACAAGACATTTCGGCTTAACCTTTGCGTGTGCAAGCCGTACAATGCTGACTTTGACGGGGATGAGATGAACCTGCACGTTCCGCAGACTGCGGAGGCGCGCGCAGAAGTTGATGAGCTTATGCTTGTCGAAAACAACATACGCTCTCCAAGATTCGGCGGGCCCATAATAGGCTGCGAGCAGGATTATATTTCCGGAGCATACCTTTTGACAAAGAAGGGAACAAAGTTCTCGAAAAAAGATGTTGCGCAGATGTTTGCAAACGCAGGTGTCGAGGCAGAGCTTAAAAAAGATGAGTACACTGGAAAGGAAATACTAAGCATGCTAATACCATCTAACATAAATCTTGAGTATAAGTCAAATGTCTGCAGGAAGTGCAAGGAATGCACAAAGGAGAAGTGTCCGTATGACTCATATGTTGTAATCAAAGACGGCGAACTTAAGGCAGGTGTTGTTGACAATACAGGAATTGCACCATTCAAAGGAAAGATAATTGATGCTATAGACCTTGAGTACGGACACCCGGAGGCAAGGAAATTCCTTGACTCCTTTACACGTGTTATTCTTGAAGTAATGATGCGCAAGGGTTTCAGCATATCTTTGAGTGACCTTGATGTACCCAATGAGACAACACGCGCAATAAACAAGGTCGTATCAAAGCAGTTTGCAGAAGTGGAAGACATTATCGCGCGCGGAAAGAAGGGCCAGATTGAAGTATCTCCGGGAAGAACACTTGAGGAGAGCGAGGAGGCTCTTATCATGGTGGCACTTTCAAAAGTTACGAGCGAGTCCCAGAATATTATGGCTGCTTTAGAAAAAGAGACTGACGCA
>JAIVYS010000027.1:0-10893 GCA_048635325.1 Candidatus Bathyarchaeota archaeon | reverse complement strand
TATGGTATCCATGAGAAATATATCTTGTTTCACTATGTTTCAAACTGTTAAAGGCCCATTCATCATGCGCCGTTAAAGCTTTAACGTCCATAATACTAACTTCCCTAAACCTAATATTAAAAACCAATCAATATAACTGCGACGCCGCCCCGTTGCACATTGAAATAATGATGTCTGGTACGAAACTATCTTTCAAACAACACAACTTCTGCGCCTTCCCGACCATGCGCCCTGTACAAATCATTTTTCACTTGTCTTAAAGACAACTTTCGTGGCAGAGACCATCCACTTCCAGTGCAAAGCCAGATGCATGAAAACAAGCAAGCCCATGACAAGGCCGCTCCAGTCATGCAGGATTGTAATGTTTTTCACATGCAAAGCTTTGTAAGCCGAAACACCTATTATTTTTACAATTCCCGGCCACTTAATTAATCCTGTATAAAAACAAACCAGAAAAGATATAGAAAGCCCTATGTCAATCCAATAGTTTAATTTTAACCTGTTCACAGCAGCTCACCACAAAATTAATTGGTATTGCCTGTTTTTATCTCTTCAGCCATATCTTTTATTAGTGCAGGCGAAAACTTATATTCTGCTTCACGGATATCTTCCAAAACAGTATCTACAGTATAGCTTCCTTTCAGGTCAAACTCAGCTATTATTCCGGATAAAAGTATCTCGGAATCAATCTCCCAAAGATCAGCAACTTCCTGTACTGTTAAAGACTTCATCTCTTTTCCTTCAATTTCCACGGAATGGTCATGATCATCATCATGCACATGATCCGGTTCAGAAAAATATCCTGCCATTGCAATAAAAACAACTATGCCGATTCCAATTATAAGTATTGGTGCGCTGTTAGAAATTATCTTTTTCATTTTTTTACCTCCAAGCCAATTTTTTTTTGCAACCCACAACACATTATAGTTGAAACTATACATAATACTTTCTGAAACTATGGGCGTGTTGCTAAAACAAAGTTTCAATATGGTGAAACTAACAAATACGTTTATATATTTCTCATCATTGATAGTTGACTATGGTTCGGGACAATAATATGAAACTTATATTGGGTATTGGAATACTAACCTCCTTTGCTTTGTTGATGATATCGATAAGTATCTATTTCAATTTTCAACAAGATCTCAGGGAACAATCAAAACTGGATCCGGATATGATTGATAGCATGACAACTGACGAAATCAAACAGTCAATAATAGAGCGCAGAAATACGCAGCCAATATACCAAAGTTATTATATATTGCCTTTTATGGGTTTCATTGGCCTTCTGGTTGGAACACTGGTATTTTATGTCATGTCAGGCAAAGTAGTGCAAAAAGACCAAAAATTAAAGAGCAATACAAAAATAATCCTTAATTTCCTGACAGCTTCTGAAAAAAAAATTATAGAAACGCTTTTAGATAACAATGGAAAAATCCCGCAATATGAATTATCCCGCCTGCCAAATCTCAACAAGGTAAAGACACATAGAATCTTATTGAATCTGGAGCAAAAAAACATCATACACAAAGAAAAGCTTGGAAAAATAAACAAGATTGTTCTTGATAAAGAATTGTATGATGTTCTTAAAGAGCAAAATACGGCTTTATGAAATATTATTATCTGGATTCTTGAGAGATTTTTTAATCCACAAAATTAAAATCCTGCCAGTTGCATACCTCGCGCTCACTCTTTCCGTCATAGCGCACCTCAAAGCGCAGGGGCTTGTCAGTTGGCTTTGACAACTCAAAACGGCAGACATCCTCGTCGTTCTTTGACAAGTCGCCTATAGTTATTTCAGGATTCTCAAAAAACTCTGTGTCAAGGGCAACGCACGTTATGTCTCGAACATCCCTGCCTGCGCCGATAAAGACATTCGCCGAGTTGTTGTTGCATGAGGACCGAATGTTAAGCGGCGCATCCGACAGGCTCCATGCAGCAATCTTGAGAAAGAATGCTATTGCAAAAAGAGAAGCCATAACAAAAAACATAGCTATTGCATAGTTTCTGACTTTTGCGCTCTGGTTTTCGGTTTTCATAAAATCAGTTGAATAAATCATCTCTCAAGAATCTGGACTTCTGCGTCTTCCCCGACCATGCGCTTGAATTTCCACGGGTCTGCCTTGACGACCTTGCCATAATGCATGGGGATGACTGTCTTCGGCTTTATGACTGTTGTTGCCTCAGCCGCCTCTGCCTCATCCATTGTGTATGTCCCGCCAATTGGAAGCATCGCAACCTCTATATTCTGGTCTGCCATATCCTTCATCTCGGGAATGAGGTCTGTGTCGCCTGCGTGGTATATCTTTTTGTTGCCAAGTGTCAGAATGTAGCCGACGCCCGCGCCCTTTGGATGATATGGCTTGTCAACATTATATGCAGGCATTGAACGTATCTTTATGCCGAAGACCTCGAACTTATCCACCTGCTGCACACCCTTTGAGTCCGGCACTTTTTGCGCAATCACATCAGGCAGGACCACAAGCATGCCTGGCTTTTTCAGCTTGTCTATTGACTTTTGGTCAAAGTGGTCATAGTGCCCGTGGGTTATAAGAATAAGGTCTGCTGGCTCGCGTGCGCCCTCAATCTCATAAGGGTCTATGTATATCGAAATATTGTCGTACTTTATCTTGAACGATGCATGGCCGAGCCATTTGATTATGACTCTGCCAAGGTTCAGAGTATCTGTCATGGCATATTATTGGCATGGAACGGATATATATTTGAAATAAGCCCATAACAGGTGCATGAAAGGGCTCACATACGTAATTCTCGCGCAAACATGCTTTGCGCTGATAGGTGTGTTCACAAAATACATTGGCCCGTCAATGAATTCCATAATACTGAGTTTCTTCCGTGTGTTTATTGCATCAATATTTCTCCTGCTTGTTGCGGTTGTTTTTCAAAAGACAAAAGAACTGGCAATCACAAAAAAAGACATTGCGCCTTTCTTCATTCTTGGCTCGCTTTTTGCACTTGACTTTATGTTCTTTGTGGCAGCGTTTTACTATACCTCACTAGGCGAGGTCGGTCTGCTGACTTCAATAGTGCCTGTGATGGTCTACTTCATGGCAGCAAAATTCCTGAAAGAGAAAATAAGCAAAAACGGGCTTGTGGCACTGGGTGCAGTGCTTGCCGGAATATATGCTATTAATTTTGCAGGCGCTGGCGGATTCAGCAACTCTCACATTCTGGGCAATATTCTTGCACTGATTGGAAGCGTCTTTGTTGCCGGGCACATAACATACATGCGCTTTGAGGAACGAAACCACTCATCCATTGACACAATATTCTGGCCTATGGTATTTGGAACAATCCTGCTTCTTCCTTTAATGCTGACATTCAATTATGCTGCGGTTCCACAAACAGCATATATTTGGGTTATCCTGCTAGGGGTTATCTCAACAGGCCTCGGGTACCTGCTTGTCTCAGTTGCACTCAAAAACATGGAAGCGCACACCTACTCTCTTGCAGCCACAATCGCATTTCCATTGATTTCAATCGCATTCGGAGCACTCTTCTTCAGCGAAGCCCTGACAACAAACATAATAATCGGCGGAGGGTTCATGCTCCTATCTGCATTGATTGTGCATTATGAAAACCGCAAGATCAGGATTAACAGAGGATTGTTGCGTAAAGTGAACCAGAAGCTGCATAATTTGTGAGAACTAAAGCCCTCTCTCTTTAAGCGCACCCGCGATAAACGGAAGAACTATAGTAACATCAGCGACAACTGTGCAGTACTTCGAGTTCTTAGAAAGCTTTCCCCACGAGATGCCCTCGCGCAATTCTGCACCTGAAAGCCCGCCGTGCTCCGGGCGGTCCATTGTTATTTGCACAGCACTTGAGTGCTGCTTGGGTGAGAACTGCATTGCCTGCATAATGAAGTCCTTTGGCACACCCCCGCCGAGAATGAATATTGACGACTTCTTCGCACCCCATGTCAGGTCCATTATCTCGTTCATGTCAAGGAATGTATCTATGTTCAAATCATTCTCAAGCATGTAGCTCCACGCATGAAAACCTATTGCAGAGTCAGCAATCCCGGGGCAGAATACAGGAATGTTTTTGTCTGCTGCTGTCCTGAGAATTGAATTTTTGTCAGGTATTTTTTTGCCAAGCTCATACAGAAACTCGCGCACTCCCATGCGCTTTTTAGGCAGGTCGGAAAACAGCTTGTGCAGCTTTTTCTCAAGGGCTTCATACGCTTCGTTCGGCAGGAAAACATCATATATGCGGTCAATCTTTTTCTCGCGCAACTTCGCATCATCTGCCTGTTCTGTTCCCTTCAGGTGGCTGTGCCCGTATGCCTCCATTATGTCGTGCACAATGTTCGCCCCTGTTGTGACAACAACATTTGCCCAGCCGTCATGTATCATATCCCGAAGAATCTGCCTCATGCCTGCCGGAACGAGTGCGCCCGATATGCCAAGAAACATCACATTCTCCTTGTCACGTAATGACTCCTCGAGAATGTCTGTTGCCTCGCCAAGGCGCCTTGCCCCAAAGGCTGCGCCCTGCATCTCTTTAACCAGCTTTGATACAGGAATGTTCTTTTTGACATCAATGTGGTTGATTTTTTTGTGGTGCATAACACATATTCTAAGAGAGAATTTAAAAATGTGGCGGACGAGCCTATGGCAACGAATGAAACCATATGAACTATTTGGTTACCATGGAATGATGCCTATCGGCAAGCCTCACAAATACTCTTTAAAAAATCATTCCCTACTCGCCCGAAGAAATCGTGAAGAATGAGAAGTCTTATACGGGAATGTTTTTGAAGAGGGTTTTGGAAAAGAAAATAGCAGATGAAGCCTAAATACCGTATTCATTATTAGGCTCATGTATGGACTCAGCTAATTCGAACAAATCTATGATTTGTTTTTTAATTTCCATCAAACATCCTGCATTTGTATCAGCATAATTGCCTAAGGATCCAACAATATGATATTCATGCATTTTGCAGCCTTCAGGAACCACACCACTAACAGCATAATCTTTTCCAAACAAGCACCTTAATGCCACCGGATTGGCAGAAATCTTCTCATGTGTTTCTATGTCGAAATTAATACCATATCCCTTGTCTTGGCCATCATCAGGTGTTTCAATACTTATCTTTGCTGTTCTATTTCTATTAGAATTATGGTATGCCTTCGACAATGAGATAAACGGATTTTCTGCGTCCCTTAAATCTTGCGATACTGTGAAATGGTCGCCATTTTGATTCATCTTTACGAGATAATCAAAAACGTTGTCAAGTACTTTGTCTGCCATAACAATCACTTAGCGATAGCTACAGAAACTTTAAATAATTAGCCAATGAAACTCAAGAAAACTCACATCTCATCCTTAATCCGCGACCCGTTCGCCCCTGTCTGGTTCTGGTACTTAGAATCCTTGCGCTCTCCATAAGAAACTTCTGCCGGGCTTTTCAGCTCGTCAAAAACTATCTGGCAGATGCGCATTCCGGGATAAAGCTTTATAGGCAGCTTTCCGACATTCGCAAGCTCTAGTGTCAGGTTGCCTGCAAAGCCAGGGGCAACAACCCCTGCTGTAGAATGAACCATAAGCCCTATCCTGCCAAGGGACGAACGGCCTTCAAGCCTGCCCACAAGGTCGCGCGGGACACTGACAGTTTCAAGAATTGATGCAAGCGCAAATTCTCCGGGATGAAGTATAAACGGCTTGTCCATCTCATAAAGCCTTGTGAACTCATGCTCAATGACCTTTGTGCCGCCGTTAGTCTCGAACTCCTGAAGCTTCCTGTCATTATAGTCATGCAGGTCAATCATGGCGTGGTCTGACAGCTTGAACACACGAAACTTTTTGTCAAGGCGCAAATCAACCGATGCAGGCCCTATCTGCTCCTCATCCTCAAGCGGCCCGATAACAAGGTCGCCCTTTTTGATGCGCTCTTTTATGTCGCGGTCAGATAGAATCATATCTTCTGTTTAGAAAGAAGATTTATAAGGGCTTTGAACATACGTTAAAAAACAATAAGCAGTATTTCGCCATTTCCGAAACGAAACCCTTATATAACACATAACCCTAAAACAACCCTATGGCAGAAAATTTTCCCATACATTTTATAATGACTGGCGGGACTATTGATTCTTACTACGATGGCACTAAGGACACGGTCGTTCCTCATGAACACTCAATCATTCCTAAATTTATTTCAGGATTGAAATTTCACAATAAAACAAAATTTTCTGAGGTCTGCATGAAAGACAGCCGCGACCTGACAGAAAAAGATTTGAAAAAAGTTTTAAATGAAGTCAAGAAAAGTTCTTGCAAACACGTTATTATAACCCACGGCACATACACTGTGCCTGATTCTGCCAGATTTCTGGAAGCTAATCTAAAGCGAGAAGATCAGGTAATTGTTCTCACTGCCTCAATGCTGCCAATCTCTAATTTTGCTATGTCAGATGGATGTTTTAATCTCGGTTATGCGGTGGCTAAAGTTCAGGACTTAAAGCCCGGAATCTATATTTGCATGAACGGAAAAGTTTTTGCATCTACTGAAGTCATTAAGGTCATCAGCCAGGGCAGATTCAGTTCAATACTGGGAGAGAAATAATCGCACGGGCGCGCAATCTTGTTTTGATGTTCCCGCTTTGTCTTGTATGTAATCCTTAAAGCGCGTTAAGAAACTTATTTCCGCTCAACCATGCGCACTTCAACTGCGCGTACAGGATACACCTTTGAGAGACCGGAGTAAACAGCTTTTGAGAAAACGCCTGTGTTTACTTCCTTCACAAAATCATCAAGATTTGTCTTTGCAGCCTGCTCGCGTATCTTCTGGCTTACGAGTGCGCGAAGGTCTTTCTTGACTGATGTGTTCACGCGCCTGCGCGAAACCGTAAGAGTCTTCACAATAACATTGCTTTTGTCTGAAAGTATTACCGGCTCTACATTGTCGATTCTTGAGGACCACCTGCGCACGAGCCTTGCAACCTGTTCGCGAACCATTTCCTGCCCATGATACTCTGTATGCGCCTTGCCGCCTTGGACAGAAACAATCTTTAGCCTCACTTTTGTCTTGTAGTCCCTGAAATTTCCTGTGAGGTCTGAAAGTGTCACAGACATTTTCCTGCCGACAAGTGTCTCTGGCTTTACAGCAGCGACTGATGCAATCTCTTTTTCACCGAACGCTGTTGGAGAAACAACAGGGTACCAGTTCTTTTTTGCCCAGCCAAGAGCCTTGGACTTGCGCTTTCCATCCTTGCTTGATCCTTTCGAAGTATCTCTTGCTATATAAAACACCTTATAATTGCCAAAAAACGCGCTTAAAACATGTTTTCTGCGGTTTTGGTGAATAGTTCCCAATTCGTTAAGAAAAGAACGGGTTCTATCTCCTTATTAACTGTTATATGTAATGCGGAAAAGCTTATTAAGCTTTCGAGCATGAGGCGAATTATAAGGTTCAGAAGCTACTCCAAGAGCTGGAAACAGCTCGCATTTACCCGACAACTTAAGCAAGTTGGTGTTTCGTGTGATGTCGGCTCAACTGTAAAACATAAGGTTCAGAAGCTACTCCAATAATCATATTGTATCATACTGGGGCGGTATCATCATTACCAAGTATTATTTCTTCTGTAGAGTCAAAAGCTTTTGCTTTTTGTGCGCAGTGGGTCAACCTCGACATCAAAGCAGTCGTGCGCAGGGTTTTCAAGCACAGTCGCTGCATTAAAACCTGATTTTGCAGCGCGCTTTGCATCTAAAACAGAGCATTCGATTCGTCCGCGCCGAAACGTGTATTCTTTACAGAGTTTTTTTGCATCTGCCTCATTGGCATCAAATATCACGCCCTTTCGAAGCAAACAGCCCCGTGCAATGGTTTCATAAGGCTTTTTCAGGTTCTTTGCACGCAGCCCGAGACGCTTATTATATTGGTAAACATCCTTTACACGGGAATTGCAAAAGTGCAGTGAAATCTGCTTTGTGTTCGCCTGCGCCCAGTGCATGATTTTCTCAGCGGATTCAAAGCTTCCTGTAATTGAATTGCAGAGGTTCCCATCTGTCTCAAACCCGCGTTTTCGCATTTCTGCGGCATTAAGCTCAGACATCTCAAGCTCGTTAAGGTTCACAAACTTTGCTTTTGTTTCATCAAGGAACTTTATTGTTGCCTGGAGTTTATTCTCTTCACCGGGAATAACCGGGACCTCAGCGCCCACATCCATTTTTGTCAAAAGCGCAGGCAG
Organism: Candidatus Bathyarchaeota archaeon; assembly: GCA_048635325.1. Lineage (GTDB taxonomy): Archaea > EX4484-52 > EX4484-52 > EX4484-52 > B79-G9 > JAFCBV01. The sequence goes on along the minus strand of JAIVYS010000027.1, from coordinate 2,683 downwards.
TATAACTTTCGGGTCATCCTGTATATGGTACCGTATCTCGTCAAGCCCTGCGCTTTCAAGCTTTGATAGAACCTCCGGCGTTGCAAGCTCGCCGGTTGTGTAAAGGTGTGTATGAAATCTTTTTCCAAACTCTGCCTTAAGAATACGAATATAATGCAACGTGCGCTCAAGCCGTGACAACGGGTCGCCGCCCGTCACGCCTGCGCCTTTTGCAGAACACATCCTTGCTTCATCAATTATGTCCTGGTCTTTTTTTACAGGAACCTCGTTTGCAAATATATTGTCTGTGTTCTTCCTGTTCTCTGAAAGAGGACAAAAAAAGCACGTATTCGGACAGATGCCTGTCACAAACATGACAAGTTTCTCACCGCGAATGCACTGCCTGCATCCGTTAGGAAGTTCTCCGATAAATGTACTTTCTGCCTTTGATTCTTTTATTTCACGAAGCATACGGACTGTTGGAACTGCAAATATTTTAAGAAATCTCACGGGATATATGCTCTGCTAAAATCTGGACATCTTTGCATAAATGCGCTTTAAGACACGGAAACCGGCAATCAAAGGTATTACAATGAGTATGAAGTAAATTACCGCCTTGATTGCTGAAACAAACACTGCAATGCTGCCTGTAGCAATATCCATCAAAGAGTTTGCAATATTACTCAAAGCATTCTTTGCCTTAAGGCGAAGCTGGTTACCCAGGTTCTCAGGCATTATGGATATTTTCTTTTTCTGCTGAAGTGAAATGGTTAGTGTTGAATAGTCACTTCTTTCCTGCTTGCCCGCAAGTGATGATGTGTACTGCTTCTCCAGCCTTTTGATTTCAAGCTCTTTTTCAATAATTTTAAACAGAAGGTTGATCTGTTTTTCATCAAGATCAATCAGCATAGTTCTGTTTCTAAGTGCCTCGTAATTTGCAAACGCTGCATTCAAAACATCCAGTTCATCGTGCTCTCTCTGTGTAGAAAGCCTGTAAAATGATACAGAAAAATCATCTTCATCATAGTTGCGCTTCAGAACATCCACAAAGTCCTGAAAACTAGCTTCCGGTATTCTTGCCCGCATATTGATGTTCAGATTGTAACTGCTGTCGTATTTGCGCAAATCCTCTATATACCCCCCAAAAGATTCAACACTCAAACGGATTTCAGAGGCATCATTTTCAGCATTATCCGTGTCTATTGTCATAGAGCCTTCTTTTACTTCCACGTATGAACTCCCTGAATCAGATACCGAAGACTCATCCCAGACACTCCCAAAATCCAGCCCTCCTGATTTTAAAGACGCAGACTCCATATACAGATCCTCTGATTGAGAACGCGAACTCATTGAGTCTGAAACGCCTGAATTACTCATCAAGCCAATATTAGAAACTATAATTGAGGCCACAAACAGTATCGCTACAAAGAAAACAAGGCCTATCAAAGACAATGCCTTGTTTTTCTGTACAAAAGACACTATTTGTTTCTGATCCATGACTCCCTATTAAATAAACGCGCTATATATAGTTTTTCAGCAAAAAGCAGCAAAAAAGTTTTAAAACTACGTCCATAACTACTTCACTCCAATATCCACTTCTTTCAAATGCAATGCTTTAGTGATATCATGAAATTTTCAGTAGGCTCTAAAAATCCGGCAAAGATTGAAGCTGCAAAGCTTGCAGTAAAAGAGTTTTTTCCTAAAGCAGAGATTGTTTTTGTTGATGCAGAATCAAAAGTGCCTGCACAGCCGTCTGACAACGAACTGAAAGAAGGCGCAGAAAACAGGGGGCGCCATGCCCTTGAACTCTCAAAGGCAGATGCAGGAATAGGAATTGAAGGCGGGCTCGTAACTCTTGCAGGAAAAGAATACTGCGGCGCGTGCTGCGCTGTTGTAAGCAAGAGCAATGAAGTTCACTTTGGATACAGCCCGCTTTTTGAATTGCCTGAAAAATACATGCATGAAATCAAAAACGGGAAAGAGCTTGGCAAGGTAGTTAATGAGGCAACAGGAAAAGAAAACACAAGCCACGGAGTCGGCGCAATCGGAATACTTTCAGAAGGCCGGATAACAAGAACAGATGCCCTGGAACAAGCTGTCCTGCTTGCACTCATGCCTTTCGTGCACAAGGCATACAGGGAAAAAGCCCCTGCTGATGCAAAAAAAGAAACAGTAAAAACACCTCTTGAAGAAAAGACAGGGCAGCTTCTTCGCCTTCAGGCAGATTTTGATAATTACAAGAAGTTTTTCGAAAAGCAGAAGATTGAATTAGTAAAGTGCGCGAGCCATGAAATCATAATCGCTATGCTTGGCATAGTGGACGATTTCGAGCGCGCTGTTGGTGCGTCAAAGGACGAGGAAGACAAAAAAGCCCTTGAGATGATATTGCAGAGGTTTTTAAAGACTCTCAAAGAATTCGGGGTAAAGGATATTGATGCTGCAGGGAAAAAATTCGACCCTGCATATCACGAGGCATTCATGCAGGAAGAATCAAAAAAAGAGGATGGCACAATCCTCGAAGTCCTGCAAAAAGGGTATGAACTCAACGGGCAGGTCATACGGCATGCTAAAGTAAAAGTCTCAAAGAAAAAATGAGGAAAAGAAAAATGAATAAAAAGTTTAAAATTGTGATATTGTTATTCATCATATTGGCGACGAGTTATACAATAATATCTCATTACCGCGGCTCCTCAAGGTATTATAT
>JAIVYS010000026.1:0-11056 GCA_048635325.1 Candidatus Bathyarchaeota archaeon | reverse complement strand
GCCATTCAATCACTCTCCAGAATGTCTTTCATCATATCATCCATGCTGTAGAATCCTTTTTTATCCGCAATCCATTCCGCTGCGCTCACAGCACCCACAGCGAATCCGGCTCTTCCGCGCGCTGTGTGCTTAAGCTCAATCGTGTCTGCCTTTGAATCAAAGCCGACCACATGCGTTCCGGGGATGCTGCCTGCCCGGACACTTGCGACATGAAGTTCTTCAGGCTTGATTTTGCGGTCAACCACACCATATTCTGCTTTTGACTTTCTTTCAATTTCGGCAAGGACAATCTCACCAAGCTTTTTACCAGTCCCTGACGGGCTGTCAAGCTTCTGGTTGTGGTGAAGTTCGTAAAGATATGGGTCATATTCAGAAAACCTGTCAAAAAGTATTGATGCATTTTCAATTATCTTAAAGAAAAGATTTACACCTATTGAAAAATTCTGGGCATAAATTATGCCAATATCGTTTTTTTCTGCAATTTCCCGAACATCATCAATCTTGTCATACCAACCAGTTGTGCCAATCACAATGTTTTTCTTGTGTTCAGCAATCTTCTTCACATTCTCCATAACGACAGCAGGCGCTGTAAAGTCTATGCAGACATCAACATCTTTCATGCTTTCTGCGCTTATTTCAGTGAAAAACTTGCCGCGTTTCTCTTGCGCAGGGTCTATTATTGCCTGAACAGCGATATTCCGGTCTCTGGCTGCTTTTTCAATCTCGCAGCCCATTTTCCCGTACCCGATTATTGCTATTTTTGGATACATAGAGTCCCCTCAGAATATAAACGTTTATAAATTTTTAAGTATACTCTTTAAACCGGCAGTTCTTCTTCTAAAGAGAAAGAATTGTAAAATCATAAGAGTTTTATATTCGGATGAGTGGAAACATGGATTTTAGACCTATTGAAGACATACAAACAGATATCAACGAGAAATTACATCTTAACATTCCGGATACAACATTAATGGCTTTGTATTCAAAAACAGGCCCTGGAGATAGCAAAGGTATATTCTCGATAGATGTTGAAGGTAGTATTAAAAAAGGGATTGGCTTTGTTGAGAACGGCACCCTATATACTTTTGGCGGAACCGGATCTCCATCAGGAGCAATACCCCTAAAGAAATATATTTCATGAAAGAATGTGTTTAACATTCCGAAACCCAATCTTCACAAACTTTTCAGGCGCAAGCCCTCTTTTTTTCAACTCCATCAGCGCGCCCTTTACATGTGTGCTCCCTAGAGGTATCTTGAAGCCTGCTTTTTTTGAAATTTCTTCAATCTGCTTAAGGGCCACTGAGCGCGCGAGTATTGATGCTGCTGCAACCTCAATGTATTTTGACTCTGCCTTTGTCTCCAGAACAGCACCCTTTACGCAACAGCCGGGATACTGGTCAACAACAACTTCACCCGCAGGAAGAAGGCTGTTTGTCGCGCGCGAATGCATTGCATTCAGCATCGCAGTCACACTTTTGAGCTTGTTGTATTCCTCAGGAAGCAATTCTATAATTACGTAGTTTTTCCTTCCAAGAACCTTTTTTATTTTTTCAGCCAACTCATGTATTTTTCCATTCACTATTTTCTTTGAGTCGCAAACACCGATTTTCTCAAGAGCATCTCTTTCTTTTTGCCCTAGCTTTGCCGAAGCAACCACAAGACCGCCAAATGTGTCTCCCTTAAGTGACTCATCGCTTCCAATGCGCACTATTTTACTGCGCGCAGTTGGCAGTGTTTTTTTTGCTGCTTTTTTTCCTGTAAGAAAAAACATAGTCTTTTCAACTTCATTCTCTTTTCCCTGTATAAGAAGCTTTCCGCTCTTGTAAAAAATCACTGTCGCAGATCCGCTTAAGCGGCGAAGCTCGTACTCTGTTTTTATTTTGATATCACAAAATCCGAAGTCCAGAAGTTTATCAATTTTTCTGGAGTCGATTCCGATAAGAACAGCCATGCCCCTTATTGATTTATTCAACCTATATATACCCCCCGCGACCAATAATTTACTTCAGGAGATTTTATGGACAAATCAAATGCTTCTATTTTGTGGTTCGACCAGCTCGGTATTGAGGATGTCCCGCTTGTCGGCGGGAAAAACGCGTCCCTTGGCGAGATGTACCGAAACCTCTCATCTCTTGGAGTTAAAATACCAAACGGCTTTGCAGTAACTTCAAAAGCATATTGGCATTTTCTTGAAACCGCAGGAATAAAAGAAAAAATACATGAAATACTTTCAGACCTTGACACGCGCAGCATAAAAAACCTTCGTGAGCGCGGCGAAAAAGTGAGAAAAACCATATTGGCAGCAGAACTCCCTGATGACCTGAAGCAGGCAATTGTTGATGCCTACTCGCACCTTGAAAAGCAATACAGTGAATTTGTTGATGTCGCAGTGCGCTCTAGCGCAACTGCAGAGGACCTTCCTGATGCCAGCTTTGCAGGCCAGCAGGAAACATACCTCAATATAACAGGCCCTGAGTCATTGGTTCTGGCGTGCAAAAAGTGCATTGCATCCCTTTTCACAGACAGGGCAATATCATATCGCGCAGACAAGAACTTTGACCATTTTTCTATTGCACTCTCCATAGGCGTCCAGAAAATGGTGCGCTCTGACACGGCAACGAGCGGCGTCATGTTTTCAATTGACACAGAAAGCGGCTTTCCTGATGTTGTTGTAATAAACGCAGCATACGGGCTTGGGGAGAACGTTGTCCAGGGCGCGGTAAACCCTGACGAGTATATGGTGTTTAAGCCGACACTGCTTAAGGGCAAAAGGCCTATTATATCAAAGTCCATTGGCTCAAAAGAACAGAAGATGGTGTATACTACAGACGGGCGCCACCCGACAAAAAACGTGCCTGTGTCTGTTGCAGAGCAAAAGTCTTTCGCGCTTTCTGATGATGAGATACTTACACTTTCAAAGTGGGCGTGCACAATCGAGGATCACTATTCCAAAAAGGCAGGGCACAAAAAGCCCATGGATATGGAATGGGCAAAAGACGGAGTGACAAATGATCTTTTCATTGTTCAGGCGCGGCCGGAAACAGTCCAGTCGCAAAAGGACAAAAATGTTATCAAAACATACGTGCTAAAGCAAAAAGGAGACCTTCTTGTGGCAGGAACAAGTGTCGGGGATATGATTGGAAACGGGCGGGCACACGTCATAAAGAGCGTCCACAACATTGATGAGTTCAAGAAAGGCGAGGTTCTTGTTACAGACATGACTGACCCTGACTGGGAGCCTATAATGAAAATAGCATCTGCAATTGTCACAAACAGGGGCGGGCGCACATGCCACGCCGCAATAATTTCAAGGGAACTTGGAATCCCCTGCGTTGTCGGCACAGTCAATTCAACAGAATTGGTAAAAGACAAAATGGATGTAACCGTCTCGTGCGCAGAAGGAGAAGAAGGTTATGTTTACAAAGGAAAGCTTAAGTTTGAGGTTCAGGAAATAAAGCTTGACGACATCCCTCCGACAAAAACAAAAATAATGATGAATGTCGGAAACCCGGGGCAGGCATTTGAGAACTCATTCATACCGAATGAAGGTGTCGGCCTTGCGCGCGAGGAGTTTGTGATAAACTCGCACATCAAAATACATCCCCTTGCGCTCATAAATTTCAGTAAAATAAAAAAGGATAAAAAAAACAAAGAATTGGTAAAAGAAACTGAAGAGTTGACACCGGGATACAAAAACAAGTCTGATTTTTTTGTTGACAAACTTGCAGAAGGAATCGGTACGATTGGAGCTGCATTTTATCCGAAAGACGTTATTGTCCGCCTGTCAGACTTCAAGTCTAATGAGTATTCAAACCTGATTGGAGGTACACTTTTTGAGCCGCATGAGGACAACCCTATGATTGGCTGGAGAGGTGCGTCAAGATATTATTCTGATAAATACAGGGATGCATTTGTTCTTGAATGCAGGGCACTCAAGAAAGTAAGGGATGATTTTGGTCTCTCTAATGTAAAAATTATGATTCCATTCTGCCGGACCGTTGATGAGGGAAAAGCTGTCTTGGCAGAAATGGAGAAAAACGGCCTCAAAAAAGGAGAGAACGGGCTTGAGGTATATGTCATGTGCGAGATTCCTTCAAACGTGATTCTTGCAGACAAGTTCTCTGAAATCTTTGACGGTTTTTCAATAGGCACAAATGACCTGACCCAATTGACACTGGGGCTTGACCGTGATTCTGAAATTGTCTCACATATATATGATGAGCGAAACGAGGCAGTCAAGCGCCTTATTTCTGACGTGATAAAGACTGCAAAGGAGAAAAATAGAAAAATTGGAATATGCGGGCAGGCGCCAAGTGACTTTCCTGATTTTGCCGAATTTCTTGTTGAATGCGGGATTGACTCAATTTCCCTGAACCCGGACACTGTTGTCAAAACAAGGCTCAAGATTGCTGAAAAAGAGAAAAGCTTGAAGCCATAATCGGATAAGCATAATAATCTTTCTGCACAACCTATCTCTATCAGGGGCCTTGGGGTAGCTTCGCGCAATGCACACTGTTTTGCGCGCTACAATGGTATCCTTCCGGTTTCGGGGACCGGGGACCTGTGTTCAAATCATGCAATTGCATTGCAAGCTCAAAGCTATCGCATGTGAAAATCACAGGGGCCCCATTTTTGGTGAGTGAGTCCGAAATTGGTATGCTCGTTTCAATTTCGAGACGAACCACCAAAAAGCTTGAAAAGCCTAACCAAATGAACTTGTGGATTTTCATGATTTTCGGCTCTGAAGCCGCACGAAATATGCTCGCTTTGAGTGCGAGGTGAAGAGTTCGAAAAGCCCGAAAATTCGAGCCACGGGAATTTGTTGAATTTTCGATGACCTTGAGCACAAACCAATATAACGTGCTCAAGAATATTAACGAGGTGTAATTATGCAACCAGTAATGAAGCAGGCACAGCAGAATATAATGAAAAGCAGGATACCGCCCCTTTTCGCGGATGAGGCCGTAATAATAACTCCTGTTAGGGCAATGAAGGACAAAAAAGGAAAAATAACAAAAGAAGGTCACGTGGTTGTTGTTTTTGTTGACATGACAACCCAGCAGCCGGTCTCAAAGATTGCAATGACCATGACAACCGCAAAAAACCTTGAGCGCGCACTCGAAAATTCAATAGGGCGCCTTGAAAAGGATCTCAAATCAAAGAACATTCCTTCAAAGCCAATTGAAAAAACAGAAACTTCAACAAAATACATTGGGTGATGTTATGGCTGATGACTGCATATTCTGTAAGTTGGTTGCAGGGCAGATACCTGCGTTGAAGATATACGAAGACGCGAACTTCATAGGATTTCTTGACATAAACCCGAGAAGGCGCGGGCACGCAGTTGTAATACCAAAGCGCCACATAAAGACGCTTCTTGAACTTCCTGAAAAGCTTGCAGGCGAGTATCTTGAAGTTGTGCAGGCAGTTGCAAGGCACATAGTCGGGGCTCTCGGGGCAAAAGGGTTCAATTTCGGATCAAACAATGGCGAGGCAGCCGGGCAGATGGTGCCGCACGTCCACATACACATTCTCCCAAGATTTTCAGGCGAAAAAATAACAGCAGGCTTTGAGGCAATATTTCAGCCGGATGAAGCACTCAAAAAAGAGCTTGAGCCGACACATAAAAAAATCGGCAGGCTCGCACCAATAATCAGGCCTGATTTTTCTGAACAAAAAGAAGAGAAAAAGCCAGAGAAAGAAGATGAAAAGGACGAAAACTCAGGAGAGCCTGAATGGGGCTTTGATAATCGGGCAAACCAGCCGACAAACTTCTAAGCGCAAGAATTATAAGCTTTCATTGCGCACTTTACCTATGCGAAAAACAGGCTTTTGCGGAACTGGCAAAATTATTGCACCAATTAGTTCTACTATTATTATTCGCTAAAGCCCCCAACCGCTTAAACAACTTTTTTGGAGGGAATTAATATGGGTGAATGTATTATCTGTCGAGAAACAAAGAATAATTGAATTGTATTCTAGTCCGTACTTTGACGGGCGAATCGAAGCGTTTCAAACAGGGCACACCATACGTCAATGCACAGAACTGCAAAAAGCAGCCAACCTATATGGACTCAACACTTTTGTTGACACTGTTATGAGATATTTTCTTAATGAACTAAATAACACGAATGCACCTCTAATTTATGATGAGGGCGTGCCCTTTCTCACTCAAAAAGAGAAGGCATACAACCTTGCCTTAAAAACCATTGCAGACCCAAGAAAACTTGAACATCTGCTTGCAAACCCTTAAAAACATTGAAAAAACACTACTTGTGAACATCATGTACGACCAAAAACAAATCGAGAAAGATATGTCAAAACTTTGGGAAAAAGAAGACGTTCCAAACAAAGTCCGAACCAGAAACCCTACGGGCAAAAAATGCTATGTCCTTGACGGCCCGCCGTACACGACAGGCGAACCGCATGTCGGGCATCTTAGAACCACTCTCGCAAAAGACCTATGGATAAAGCTTCGCATGATGCAGGGCTATAATGTGCGCATACAGCCGGGTTTTGACTGCAATGGGCTTCCGATTGAGAACAAGGTTGAGCTGGAGCTTGGAGTAAAATGCAAAAGCGACATAGAAACAATCGGTGTTGACAAGTTCATTGATAAGTGCAAGCAATATGCTGAAGGAAACATCCCGAAATGGCTTGATGTATACAAACGCTTTGCAGCATGGGTTGGTTGGGTTGAGCCATACAAGACTTACAAGAACTACTATCATGAAAGCGGCTGGTGGACAATAAAACAGATTTATGACAAGGGCTTTCTCGTCCCGGGGGAAAAACCGCTTTACTGGTGCCCGCACTGCGAGACTGCAATATCCGCATTCGAGGCGCAGGACAGCTACAAAGATGTGACTGACCCGGCAGTTTACGTAAAGTTCCCGCTTAAGGGAAAAGAAAAAGAGTATCTTGTGATATTCACGACAACTCCGTGGACTCTTCCGGCAAATGTTGCCGCAGCAGTACATCCTGACGAAAAATACGTACGTGTTGAAGCAAACGGCGAGGTTTTGATTCTTGCAGAAAAACTGCTAAAAGATGTTATGAAAAAAGCAAAGGCTCATAGCTACAGGGTTCTTGATACATTTCCCGGGAAAAAGCTTGAAGGAACAAAGTACCTGCCGGCACTTGACATCCCTCTTCAAAAAGGGCTTGAAAAAGAAAGCAAGGCGCAAAAAGTAATCCTTTCGGTTCCGATACTCCTGAAAAAGGGCGCAGGCAAAACTGCGGTCAAGACTGGCTCTGATGCAAAAGCAGAGTTCGGCCACCTTGTTACAATGGATGTCGGAACAGGTATTGTGCATATCGCCCCGGGGCATGGGCAAGAGGATAATCGCATCGGTGCGCACTACAGCCTGCCGGTTGTGTCGCCAGTTGAAGAAAACGGAACTTTCGATGATACTGTCGGGGAATTTGCAGGCATCTTTGTCAAGGATGCAGACAAAAAGATAATGGCTTATTTGAAAGAACGCGGGCTTCTTCTTTATTCTGAGCAGATAACACACTCATACCCTCTTTGCTGGAGGTGCAAAAGCCCATTGTTGTTTCGAATGAGCAAGCAGTGGTTCTTCAAAATTGATGCAATAAAACAGAAAATGCTGAATGCTAACAGCAAAATAAACTGGATGCCTGAATTTGCGCGCGTCCGTATGCACAACTGGCTTGAGGATGCTGAGGATTGGGCATTCTCAACCCAGAGATACTGGGGCATTTCAATACCCATCTGGACCTGCGAAGATTGCGGCAAGATAAAAGTCATAGGCTCGCGCAAAGAGCTTCAAAAAGAAGCCGTAGAAAAAATTCCTGATGATGTTGACCTGCACAAGAACACTGTTGACAAGATCCATATCAAGTGCCGGTGCAGCGGAACAATGAACCGCATCCGCGACACTGCGAACGTGTGGTTTGACTCAGGTATTGCGCCTTGGGCATCAATGGGATACCCGTTCCAAAACAAGGATGTGTTCGAAAAGTTCTGGCCCGCAGACCAGATATCAGAAAGCCAGGACCAGATTCGTGCATGGTTCTATCACATGCTTTTCATGGGGATGATAACTTTTGATGAAACTCCTTTCAAGGCAGCCTCAGTCACAGGATGGGTGCTTGATAAAAAAGGAGAGAAGATGTCCAAGTCCCTCGGGAATGTGATTTTAGCAGAAGATGCTATAGAGAAACTTGGCACAGATGTTGTGCGCTTCTACTATTGCTTTGACACAGCATCATGGGAAACGCAAAAATTCAACAAGGACTCTGCGCGCGAGATAAACAGGATTCTGAATTCCATTTGGAATGTGAAAGAGTTCTACAGGAGCTATGGCGGCAAAGGAACCGAAAAAATAACTCCCAAGCTTCTCAGAAAAGAGGACAAGTGGATACTTTCGCGGGCAAATACTCTGACAAAAGAATACACAGGGCATCTTGAAAAATTCGAGTGGCATTTTGCAGGACGTAAAATGGCAGAATTTATACTGAATGACTTTTCGCGATGGTACATAAAGCTTGTGCGCGAGAGAGTGTCAACATCCTACAAAGGCAATGACAAGGAAAACGTTTTTGCAGTGAGTGCATATATTCTTCGAAAAATAGCGCTTTTGCTCACACCTGTTTGCCCGTTCATGTCAGAGGCCATATTCCAGGAAATGAAAACTTCTGCCACAAAAGAGAAATCTGTGCATTTTTGCGAATGGCCAAAGCATGATAAAAAATATGTTGACTTATCACTGGAAAAAGACCTGGATGCTGCAAAAAGGATTGTCGAGGCATCGAATTCAGCGCGCCAGGATAATGACCTCAAGCTCAGGTGGCCGCTTCGGAAAATAACTATTTCAGGCGAAAAAGATGTCCTTGCCTCAGCAAAGAATTCAAATGAAATCCTGAAATTCATGGCAAACGTCCTTGATGTTGACTTCGGAATGCTGAAACTGGAAGTCATAGCAAAGCCAAATTATAAGGTACTCGGTCCGGTATTTGGCAAAAAAGCAAAAGAGGCGGCATTATTGATAGAGAAAATCGGCTCTAAAAAAATACATGAACTTTCTTCAAAGGGAAAAATATCCCTCGGCAACTTCAGCATCACAAAAGACATGGTTCTAATAAAAGAAAGTATACCTGAAGGCGTTGCCGGAAAGACCTTTGAGGGCGGAAGCGTTTATCTGGACTCAACGCGCGATGAAAATATGCTTGAGGAAGCAGCAGTGCGCGAATTCATACGATATGTGCAGATTATGCGCAAGGACGCAGGGCTTGATGTCAAAGAAAAAATAAAGGTTTCTTTTTCAGGAGAAGAAAAATTTGTGGAAAAGCACAATAAGAAACTTGAAACCGGAACAAATTCAACAATATGCCCTGGCTGCAAAAAGAAGCAGAGCACATTCGAATTTGAAAAAATGAAGATTGATGTCTTCTTTTAAGTGTTTGAAATTAAGACGAGGTGGCTGATCTGGAGGTCGCGCTTTCAACATACGCAGGGCTTTTTATTGCAGTTTCTCTCAGCACATTCATCCTTTTTACAGTGGCTTCTTTTTTCATATTCGGCATCTCCCAGATGATTAAAAAAAGAGAAATCATTGTCCGTGGATTTGTCAAGGCAAATTTCCAGAGAGTCGGTATTTTCTCATTATTAAACGGGCTTTCAGCAACAGCAATAACTGCGTGGTGGCTTTCGGACTTTGTGCCAAAAGAAATTGGGGGTGCACTTGTCGGCCCCTTTGTAATTATAATTTCCGCGCTTACAATCATGACTTTTTTCTGGCTCATTGTACTCATAATAGAGTTTGTCTTGCGCATCAGGAAAACGCTTTAGACTTAATAAATCCAATCCATAAATACTACCATGATAGACGTTCTTCTTTTTGCAGCAGCTCTCATAGGAACCGCCGCAGGAGGTTGGATTGACCTTAAGACAACCGAGATACCGGATATTGTCCCGGCATCAATGGCGGCGGCAGGCCTCATTCTTCATATAGCAGAAGCATATTTTGCCGGAAGCATGTTCCCCCTTTATGCTGCATTTGCCGCTGCAATCGGGTATCTTGCGTTCGGGTATGTGCTTTACTACACAGGCCAGTGGGGAGAAGCAGATGTTTTGCTTCTCGGAGCAATTGGCTTTCTTTTGCCTGCTGCACCCTCCTTTTTCAATGCAACAGCCTCAGGCACCATCTGGTATGCATACCCTTTGATTTTCCTCCTGAACACATTCATTGTCGGAGGTGTTTACTCGATAATTTACGCATTTATTGTTGCTTTCCGTGAGAGGCGCGTCGTGAAATCATTTTATTCTGATATTCGCGCCAACGCAAAAAGCTTTTCAAAAATAGCCCTTCTTTTCCTTGCCGGCGCTGCTGTTATAGCAGCATACATATCAACATACATTGTTCGAATTCCGATGTATTTCCTCATGGAGCGCGCCCTTGTGCTCCTGCCTGCAATCATACTGCTTTTCCTTATCTACAGGTTCGCAATTGTAGTTGACAAAACAGCGTTTCGTAAAAGAGTGTTGTCAAACAAGCTTCAGGAGGGCGATGTCCTTGCAGAGAGCATAAACGCTAAGGGGCTTAAGATGGGCGGCAAGCTTTTCATTGGCCTGACAAAAAACCAGATAAAAAAAATACAGAAAGCAAAAAAGACTGTGTGGATAAAAGAAGGTATAAGATACGGCCCTACATTTTTTCTGGCACTTGTCGCAACATGGCTTTACGGGAATATTCTTATGCTGGCGATGGTGTAAAAAGACCAAGTGGATTATATGGTGGACACAGCAAAACTTTTTGATGAGTGGGCAGAGAAATATGATGAGTATCTGCCGCATTTTCCGGTTTATAAAAAACTAATGAAAATTGTTCTTCAGAATGCGAACATATCCTCAAACGCAAAAGTGCTTGATGTTGGAATAGGAACCGGAAATACAAGCCTTGGCATTTTCGCCAAAACGCCATGCAGGATAAGAGGTGTTGATGTATCTGAAAAAATGATACGCATTGCAAAAGAAAAAGCAAATGACATGGGCGCTGAAATAGAAACAATAGTTGCGAGCGCAGACAAAATG
>JAIVYS010000025.1:0-11058 GCA_048635325.1 Candidatus Bathyarchaeota archaeon | reverse complement strand
GACCCAGTGCATCGTGGTTTCCTGCGCACACCATCACCTGGATGTGTTCGGGTATTGTCTCAAAAAACTCCTCGAATTTTTTGTACTGTCCATAAATGTCTTTTATCTGAAGGTCGTCTTCCTGCCCGGGATATATGCCAATCCCGTCCGCAACATCCCCGCAGACAAAAAGGTATTTCACCCGTGATGCGTCCGCGTCTGCTGAATTAATCCATTTTATGAACCTGCTCTCGATTTTCTGTATGAATTCTTTGCTTCCGTAGTGCAGGTCGGATATGAAAACAGCATTAAGGGGGTCTGAAATAGTTCTTGTGACTGCTGCCGGCACATCTGGCCACACAACTGTATCCACGAACATATATTCTCTTGAAATTCTGCCTTTAAGGCCAATAACATCGTCAGCCAGCACCCTCTCAGCATCGGCTCCTGTGCGCTCTGTAAAAAAGACCTTCATTCTCCCTGAGCCGTCTTCTATTTCAGCCATAATCTTTCCGGTCTTTGTCGTAAAGATATCATAGACCATCCCGATTACTGTCTCTTCCCCGCCGCTTGACTTGAGTGCCGTAGATATTGAAACCGTATTTCTAAGCCCCTGGTGATTCAAAAGGATGTTCTTTATCTGTTCATATTTTGAAGAAAAAAGCTCTATGAATGAGTCTGTTGTTTTCGCACATGCTTTTACGTCTGCTGTGTTGATATCAACCACGCCGTCAAAGTCCTTTGCAATTATCTTTTTGGTTTTTTTGACTTCAACAGCGCCATTTATGTGATTAAGAAACGCGTCTTTATGCACAATGCCTTTTGGAAGTGTGCTGCCAAGTGCTGTTTGGTTGTCTATTGCACTTTCGTACGCCTCTGCGCAAAGAAGGGTTCCGTTGTCTATCAACTCAAGCACGTTTTTCTGCACAGCCTTCATAAATACACCAAATGGCTCTAAAAATAAAATTCTTCCTTAAGGCAGGAAATCACCTTTTTTCGAAGATCATCAGAAACAGAAGACGTTATTTCCCTCATGCGCCCGTACCGTCCCTTCGATATTATGCGCGCGTTTATAATGCCTAAAAGGTCTATTTCAGAAAGTATGTCTGAGAAGCGCCTTTGTGTCAGAATTTTTAAGGACAGTTTTTTGCAGGCATTCTTGTATTCATCATATACTTCTCCTGTCAGGACAAGGCGCTCGTTTTCTTTAAGCTTTAAAAACACGCTGTATATCACTGCTTTTGTCTGTTTTGGCTGCGTCTTTATCGCATCAAGTATGCGGTCAGAATCTACCTTGTCTTCTGCCTGCGAGACGTGAGCCTCCTCAACCTGCGCGTTTCCTTTCCTTTCTGCAAGCTCCCCTGCAACGCGTAACAGGTCAATTGCCCTTCTTGCATCTCCGTGCTCCTGCGCTGCAAGAGCCGCGCATTTTGCTATAACTCCATCATAATTTTTGTCCGCACTAAATGCTATTTTTGCCCGCTCGCGCAGTATTTCCTGCAATTGCATTGCATTATATGGCGGAAATATCAGCTCTTCTTCAGACAATGACGAGCGCACGCGCGCATCAAGATAATCTGTGAAAGAAAGGTCATTGCTTATTCCAATTATAGAGCACTTCACATTCACCAAATTCTGGTTGATTCTTGTAAGGTTGTATAAAAAATCATCACCTATTTTTTTTATCAGGGCATCAATTTCATCAATTACAAGCAGCACAACACCTTTTTTTTCTTCTATTGCTGAATAAAATGCCTTATAGATGCTGTCTGTTGGCAACCCAGTTGCAGGCACGTTTTTTCCAAGAAGTTCGCAAATATGTGCAAGAAGCCTGTATTCCGTGTCTGCAACGCGCTTCATCTTGCAATTAACATAAAACACAGACACAACAACATTATTTTGTTCTGCAATCTTGCTAAGCTCAGATGTGACGTGCTTTGTAACCAGCGTCTTTCCTGTGCCAGTAGAGCCGTATATAAAAATATTTGATGGCTTTTCCTGATTTAATGTAGGCGCAAGAATAATGCTTAACTGCTTTATCTGCTCCTCGCGATGTGTTATGTTTTCAGGTAAATAATTATCGCCAAGCGCTGATTTGTTTAAAAAAAGGGGCTTTTTTGTAAGATAATCATTGAATATTTCCTGAATCGTTGTTTGCGTCATAAGGATCAATAATTTTATTGAAAAATTAGGTGTTAGTTCTATGAGAACTGAAGGTTTATATCTGTTTCCATAAGAATTAAGGGTTATTGTTACACCCCTCCCCTTCAATTCTTATGGAGAAAAAAGTGTTATATATAATATATTGATAACACCGTTATAATATAATAGGTTAACAAAAAACCAATTCAAACTTCCATAAGAAATTGAGGAGTGGGAGAAAAAATTAACAAAACAAAACACAAAACAATCAAAGCATTTTTAGATTATGAACCAACTCATCAACACTCTTTAGTTTTGAAACAATAACAGGTATTTTTTCAACAAGCGCTATCCTTTCTGCAAGAGGATCTATTTTTTCAAGGCCATGAAACACAACAACACCAGGGCGCAAATTAGTGACTTTTATTGCAATAAGGGGAGACCGCCCATGGGCAATGTTTGTGAATACCATTGCCCTCTCTGTTGTAAGCCCGTAAAGTTTTACAAGTTCTTTTGGGGAAAGATCTACTATAGCCTTGATAGGGTCTATAATAGTATATCCGTAGATGCTTTTCATCAGGTCTTTTTTGTCTGATACAAGAACACCGTCAACAGCAGCCTTAATGCTTTTTATGTCTGTGGGAGGATCCAGCTCGCGTATGTCTATAATAACATCATTCAGTTTCTCGTCTGTGTACATGCTATTGAATTCATTACAGACCACACTTCCTGTTTTTTGGTCAATTGAAATGAGCGCACTAACGATTTTTTTAATCATCCCAACCCCTGGCGAGCTTCGCCTGCCGGACTCATAATCAGAAATCACAGAGGACATAATACCCATTTCCTCTGCCAGTGCGCGCTGTGATATCTTGAAGATGTTTCGCCATTTCTGTATTGCTGCAGAAGGAGTTTTGGCAAGGACAATATCCCCTGCTATCTTTTTTGCAAGCACCTCAGACGCACTCTCTTCTTCAGGCATAGAAACACCAAATACACGGGCACTACTACAGTATTTTCCCGTCTTGGTAGCTGCTCTCTTTCTGGTTTTCGTAGTGAGCACACCCTTCAAGGGTGGAGAACGCTATCTGCGCAAAGCGCGAACCAAGCTCTATTTTTGCATCAAGGAGTGTAAAAAGGAGGAATGTGAGCTTTCCGCGATACCCTGCTTCCCCAAAGGCTGTTTCAAGGACACCTTGTATGAGGCGGAAAACTGATGAGCGCGTTTCTATTTTGAACATGTATTTTTCAGGCACATCCACGGTTTCGCAGGATACAACAAGGTAAGGCACATTTTTTTTTAGGCCTACAACAGAGCCTTCACCCAAAATAGCAGGATCTTTTGTGTCAAGGCCTTCCAGCACATTCTCAAAGCCGGACATAACCCATGCCTGCCCGAGCACAGGGGGCTTGCAGCGCGCTTTTTCAACAGCAAGTGTCCCGCCTTCAACAACCTCTATTATTGCGGCAAGGCGCACGTCAATGCCGTTTGCAGTCAGTTGCTTATCAAGGCTTTCAACACCGCCAACAAGCTTGTTTTCAGAAATCTCCTTTTCAAGCACATCCCTGCTTAAGTTTGTCATCAAATCACCAACCATACAATTTATAATACCGCAACAAAGTTGCATGCCGTTTCCTTAAGGCAGGAAACATCAACAAGAGACCACTTTTTATTCTTGCGCTTTATTGCAAACATACATTCGCCGCCAAAAGCTTCAGCGACTTTCTTTAGGTGCAGCACTTCTTCTTTAGCAAGATATACTTTATTATCTTTTGTGGCCTTGCACTCGATCACCATTATTTTTCCGTCTTTTGCAGCTACAAGGTCTGGTTTTTTGCTTCCACCTGATCGGATAACCGACCACCCCGTGCTAGTCAGGTGTTCCTTAAGTTCGCGCTCAAAAGAATACCCTTTTTTGTAGGCCATACACAACAATATTTGTTGTTTTTTTAATAGTTGACCGTTTGCCGGTGTAAAGAGAAAACATGCTAGCAGACCCCACAAAGGCGGCAAACACACTGCAACCGGAAACAGAGCGCATTATCCGAAAGACCCCTCCCTGCGTAGGGCAAAAACAAAGCTATTTAAAAACCCCTGACGAACAGACACCCGTGTTGTGCTATTCTGTAGATTAATCAACAGGATGGCGCAGGACGCAAAAGCCTGTGTTCGTCAGCAACGCAAGGGTTTCGACCCCATGACGCGGTTGTGTTACTCACAGGCTATAGCACGCTTCTTTTATCAAAAACATCAAGGTGGAAGCATTTTAACAGAATGTACAGGCGGAGTGTTTTTGCAGGTTCATGTAAAAACAGGCCAGCAGAAAACCCATATTTCTGTCAAAGACGGCAGGATTTTAATATATTTGAAAAACCGCCCTGAAAACAACAGGGCGAATCGCGAACTCATAACCACACTAACCAATGAATTTGAAAAGCCGGTTTTTTTGGTTTCCGGCCACAAATCAAAAACAAAAAAACTGAAAATAAATAAAATAACAGCAGAAGAGGCAATGCAGAAAATACACTGTATTGCGCGCAAAAAATAGTATATGTTTACACTTCATGGCAGGCACTGCCCGCCTATATACCGCATACCCGATACAGGAGTATGCTCTGTAACGACAAACGTAAATTACAGAAATAAACATACTGTTTCTTGCACTACTTCTGACAGAAGGTGATTTAATATGGCAAAACTTGCACAAACATCCACAAAATACCAGATACGCGCCCGCATAAATGCAGAGGGTGCAGTTGAAAAACCAGACGTGATAGGCGCCCTTTTTGGGCAGACAGAAGGCCTGCTCGGACCGGAACTTGATTTGCGCGAAATGCAGCAGACCGGAAGGATAGGCAGAATAGAAGTTTCTATTGACACAAGAAACGGAAGGTCTAACGGAACAATAGTGATTCCTTCTTCTCTTGACATCACAGAGACTGCGCTTGTGGCAGCAGCGCTTGAGACAATAGACCGCGTGGGTCCCTGCAACGCAAAAATGACTATAGACACAGTCGAAGACCTCAGGACAGTAAAGAGGGAATATGTCATAAACAGGGCTAAGCAGATACTTTCGCAGCTGATAGGAAAAATACCAGAGACATCGACAGTTACAGAAGAGCTTATGGAATCTGTAAGGCAGGCAGAGATAACAGAACATATGGGAATGCCTGCAGGGCCTGATGTTGCGACAGCAAACAACATAGTAATCTGCGAGGGCAGAGCCGATGTGGTTACATTGCTTCGCCATGGTGTGAAGAACGCAGTTGCTGTTGGAGGCACATCAGCACCCCCGGCACTGACAAAACTATGCAGGGAAAAAGAAACAACTGTCTTCCTTGACGGAGATCGTGGTGGAGACCTGATACTAAAAGAAATTCAGCAAATCGCTGACATAGATTTCATTGCACGGGCACCATACGGAAAAGAAGTTGAAGAGCTTACTAAAAAGGAAGTCTTTAAGGCATTGCGCGACAAGGTGCCTGCACCACAAACACCCACAACGAAGCCAAAAAACACGGGCTCTGTAGAAAAAAGCCAGCAAGACCAAAAAAGACAGAGGCCTGTAAAAACCCTTTTTAGAAAAAGCACACCAACACCAGCCCCTGAAAAAGTACAAAAAAAAGAAAAAATGAGCCCTGCCAAAAAAGACCAGTTTCGTGAGCAGTTAAACGACCTTCTTGGAACAAGGGCTGCTGCAATTTATGACATGCAGGGAAATTTTGCAGGCCGGGTGCCGCTAAAAGAACTTCAGCGCTCAATAGGCCATGTGTCAGAACCCGGATCGCTCGTTGTTGACGGGGAGATTACAAAAGACATGGTGCGCCTTGCAGAATCTACCGGCATACAGACTCTTGTCGGCACAGCAATAAAAGACGCCAGCAGATCGCGCTCTGTTCTTCTTGTAACAATGGAAGACCTGAAGTAGTCTGTGCCGCGTGCGCCATTAGGGGAAGCAGATGATTCGAAAAGAACGATTAGTTGCACTTTTGCAGAGGCTTGTTCAGACCCCCTCAGAAAATCCTCCCGGCAACGAAGAGAAAATATCAAAAATAATCGAAGAAGCGTTTTCTTCAGCAGGCCTTGATGTCAGAACAATTTCTTTTGAAAAAAATCGCCCGAATGTTCTTGGCACACTCAAAGGAAAAAGCAGCGAAAACCCGATTATCTTTGTTGCGCACGCAGACACAGTGCCTGCGGGCGGCGGTTGGAATGCGCCGCCATTTTCCGGGAAAATAAAAGACGGAAAGCTCTACGGGCGCGGCGCTACAGACGACAAGTGCCATGTTGCAATGCTTGCAGAAGTTGCAAAAAGCATGAGCGAAGACAAGCTGATTCCAAAGCAGGACATTCTTTTTCTTGCAATGGCTGATGAGGAGTCAGGCGGCGGCGCTGGCTTGATACCTCTGCTTAAAAACAAGAGCCTTCCTGTAAAAGAAGCCGTGGTTTTGGATGGCGATGGGTTTGAGATAACTATTGCGCAAAAAGGCCTGATGCATGCAAAGGCGACTGTGTTTGGAAAGAAGGCGCACGGCGCATACCCTCATCTTGGAAGAAGCGCAATTGAAGACAGCGCAAAAATAATATGCGACTTAAAGGACTCACCCATATCAAATGAAAAACACCCTCTTCTTGGAGACGCGACAATAAACATCGGCACTATTTATGGCGGGGAACGAGTAAACATTGTTGCAGACAAGTGCGAGTTTGAGATTGATGCGCGCTTTGCGCCACCGATATCATGCAACCTTATTAAGGAGCACATGAATAAAGTTATTGGGCAGCGCAGCGAAAAATACAAGCTTGAAATCGAAAGTGAAATGGAGCCTGTGCAAATTGACGAAAAAGACCCTCTTGTGTCAAACATGTGTTTTGCCATAAGAGAAGCCGGGCGCGAACCAAAAGTCGATGGCAGTGCAGGGTCAACTTTGCTTGCACTCATTGTAAAGCACGGCATAAACGGAGTTTCTCTGGGTTTCGGCACAAAAGGGACAACACATGCTGTGAATGAGCATGTTGTAATAAACGATGTTTTTGACGGCGCACGCGCAACAGAACAATTCATAAAAAAGCACGTCGGCATTGAAAAAAGCTGATTTTTTAACACAAGTGCCGGGCGGTGTGGTAAGGGAGCGGATACTAATGGACAATACGATAAATTTTTCATGGATTGCAAAATGTGTTTCGGATTCTATGCTGGTGTCTCAGATAGACAATCCGATGATTTCCAAAATGAAAAAGGAAGATGCAAAAAAAGTTCTTGATATATCAAAAAAACTCCCCGCAAAAAAAGAGATATTGAGTGACAAGGAAAATAAAATTATTAACAAGTTTTCCGAACCAAAATACGGACCACTTTTTTACGACATAAAAGGCGTTGTGCATTACAAAGGCAGTATCGGTGAGACTGTCATCATACAGTATGTTGAAAGCTCAAAGGACTGCCTGATGCTTGCGCACGAACTTCAGAAAATCGCATGGGCGCGCGGCTGCCATGTAATGAGGGTTCCGTTGTCATCAAAGGATCTTAAGGCGAGATACAAGGCAGCACCAGACAACACATTATTCGAGCTTTCCAAACTTTCTCTTGGCTTGATCCGCTCAGCAGACGTAAGCATAACTGTGGGTGATGAAGAAGATCCTGAATGGTCGCGCGGGCTTGAAGAGAAACTTGCCTACGGTGCAAAAGCATCCCGCGCAAGATACAATGCATACGAAAAGGCACGCGGGAGAAGCGCGCTTCTTTCAATCCCGATAAGGCGAAAAGGGTTTGTCCCGCAAAAGAAATACTTTTCTGTTTTTTACTCATCTTTAAAGGAGACCTTCTCTGAAAAGATGATAAAAATTATTGATAACTATGAAAAACAATTCAAAAACAAAGATGTGATTCGCATCACCGCAAATGACGGCACAGACCTCACATTTTCTATAAAAAACAGGATTCTTTTGCGTGATGACGCCCTTGCACCAAAGAAGAAAGCAGGCGGAGAACACTACAACTTTCCTGCAGGAGAGGTTTTTGTTGCGCCTGTAGAGACTTCTGCAGAAGGCACAATAATTTTTGATTATGTTACGCCGCGCGGGTTTGGGCTCATACGAGACCTTAAGATTGTGTTTAGAAAAGGCAAGGCAGTTGAGTTTTCTGCAAAAGGCGACGGCGCAAAGACGTTTAAAAAATTCCTTGATGCAAACACAGGCAAAAAAGACATGATTGGAGAATTCGGAATCGGATGCAATCCTGGCGCAGAGTTCATTGGCACAACAATAGTTGATGAAAAAATCTACGGCAGCATACACATTGCAATTGGATGGAACAAAGGGCCTTTCAAGGGAAAAAACGAGGCATCATCACACCAGGACATGATAAAAATACTGAAGGGCAAGCAGGGCAATGTTTATGCCGACGGGAAACTTGTAATAAAAAACGGCATGCCAGTATAACCCACATACAAACAGGAGAACGCATACTAATGCAAGACATATTGACAAATGCAATGAATTATGCCGCAGGGCTTGAAAACGTTTCTTATGCAGATTCTCGCGCAATAACAGCAAAGAACATTTCTATGGGTGTAAGTACAAAAGAAGAATCTGCGCAAAGCGGCGAGTTTTTTGGCATAAGTGTGAGAGTACTCGCAGGCGGTGCGTGGGGATATTCATCTGCGCAGTCTGCTGAAAGAGACGCCATCAACAAAGCAGTGGATGCTGCAAGAAAATGCGCGCTTGCTGTGGCAGCAACTAAAAAAGAAAAAATATTGATTGACACTCAAAAGCCAATGAAAGACAAAGTACAGGTTCTTGGAAAAGAAAGCCTGTTTGATATGCCTTTTGAAGAGCAGAGAAAACTGCTTCATGAGTTGCTTGATTTTGCAAAAAGCAAAACCATTGTTTTTGCGCAAGGCGGCATCAGTGCATCAAAATCAGAAAAAGTTTTTGCAAACACAGAAGGAAGCATACTCGAAACAACAATAGAGCGCACGCGCATAGGCATGACATGCGTTGCGAGAAAAGCAGCAAAGCAGGCAATGAACTATGATGTCTCTGCTGCACAAGGCGGCCTTGAAAAAGTGATGCGCCAGGGACTCGAAAAGTTTTCAACAGAAGTGTCTAAAAAGGCAACTCTTTTTTTGTCTGCAAAAACCCCTCATGCAGGCAAAACACAGGTCCTGATGTCCCCGCAGGTGGCAGGCACACTAGTTCACGAGGTTTTCGGGCATGCTGTTGAGGCAGACTGGATTGCAAACGGCAGGTCCCTTCTTGCAAAGAAGTTAAACCAGAAAATGGCCGCAGACACTGTAACAATATACGACGACGGCTCAATCCCCGGTGCGTGGGGCTCTGTTTATTATGATGACGAAGGCATTAAATCAAAGAAAAATATTCTGCTTGAAAATGGGGTTCTAAAGCAATACATGCACAGCAGGGAATCTGCAAAAAAACTTAATATGCCTCTGACAGGCAATGGCCGTTTGCAGGACCACACACACATGATAATTCCGCGCATGACAAACACATGCATGGCGCCCGGGGAGCAGTCTTATGATGAAATGGCATCTTCAATCAAAAAAGGCATAATTGTTGACAAATTTACATGCGCGCTTGAAGACCCTGCCGGAGGCAGCTTTGAGATCAAGACTCTTGGAGGGCATAACGTGGAAAACGGCAATATCACAACCCCGTTGAACCGTGCCGCAATATCATCTTCCTCATTTCTTGAAACATTATTGAACATTGTCGCTGTCTCAAAAAAGGTTGGCGGCAACAGCGCAGGAATGTGTGGGAAAGGGCACGAGAACTGGGTGCCTGTCGGAAACCCTGCGCCATACATCCTGATAAACGACCTGACGGTGGGCGGTGCATAAGGACATGTTTGAGCACATATTGAAAAAATATAATTCTGAAGTGTTTGTTTCAGACATTGTCGTTGCAGAAGTTGCATTTGACAACGACATAAATTCGTCAAGGCTTGTGTCCGAAAAAGGATACAATGTAAGAACCCTGTCAGACCAGTGCATCGGAAGCGTACATTCAAACATATTCACTAAAAAAAATATTGATGCAGCAGCAGCAAACAGCGTAGCTGCCGGAAAATATACAAAGCCCCTGCCAAAGGAATTTTCTTTCACAGACAGAAAAGGCAGCACCCCTGTTTCAGGAACGTGCGATAAAAAGACCTCAAAAAACCTTGAGGCGCGTGCAATCTCTATGGCAGAGGATGCTTTGGCACTGGCGCACGAAAAAAACATTCACATAACAGACGGGCGCGCAAGAGCCACATTTTTCAAAGACCTCATACAAAACAGCAACGGAATTGAAAAAGAAGAGCAGGGAACATATGTTACGGCAAGCATGGAAGCAAAGGCAATAACCGATAAGCCGCTTGCAGAGGTTTCGATGCAGTTTGCTGAGCGCGCATACGATAAAAAAGCATATTCAAACTGGCTTAATGAGAAAATGCATTTGGTTTCTGCATTTGTAGAGCCGAAAAAAATAAGGACCGGAAAATATGATATTTTGCTTAGCCCGAAAGTTTTCGGCTCTCTTTTGCTTGATACCGTGGGCTTTTGGGCGTCAGGCAAGGCAAGGCTTGACGGCATCGGCGCGTTTAAGGAGCAGGGCGAGCGCGTTGCATCAGAAAGCTTTTCTGCGTCAGTAGACGGGCGACTTGACGGCGCTATGGCTTCATTTTCCGTTGATGCAGAAGGAAACAAGACAACAAAAAAGCAAGTCGTTGAAAAAGGACTATTCAAAGACTATTTTTATGACCAGAGATATGCAAGCTATTTCAATGAATCCTCAAACGGCTGCGCACTTAGAACAAGCGCGCAGCCGTTTGAGGATTCATTGAAATAGCTTGCATATCTCTGGTCATAAAAATAGTCTTTGAATAGTCCTTTTTCAACGACTTGCTTTTTTGTTGTCTTGTTTCCTTCTGC
>JAIVYS010000024.1:0-11317 GCA_048635325.1 Candidatus Bathyarchaeota archaeon | reverse complement strand
CTGTGAGCGGCTTTGTCGGGGCAAGAAAAAGCACTTTTGACCCAGGAACCGTATGCAGGCGGTGCGCCGCAACCCCGAGGGCGATAATGGTTTTTCCGAGGCCTGTGGGCAGGACAACCAATGTGTTCTTTTTTGCAGCAGATGCTATTATTGCCTCCTGATACGCCCTCTGCTCAATCGCATTTTTCTTTAAAAGAGGGTGTGTGATGTATGCCATAAGAATGATTAAATCAGAATCATTAAAGGTGTTTTGGTGGCGCGCCAAAGCATATATACGAAAGATGCCGTAATAGAATGCATGCCTGAAAGCTACGAGATAAAGCCGAATAAAACAGCGTTCGTGAGTTACGCGTATGCCAAAATGTTTCTTTTTTCTTTGCTTTTCTTTATTGCATTGTATTACGCAGTGAATATCTTTGCAGGCGCATACACTATTTATGTTATTGCCGCATTCGCCCTGTTTCAGGCTTTTGACTATTATTCTCTCTGCGTGCGATACAGGAAGGAAAAATACATTTTTCTTGACAACAAACTCATACATAAAAGCGGAAGTATTTTTTCAGACAGCCAGACAGAGCTTTTGGTAAAAAACATAACACACGTTGGCATGCGCCTGAATTATATTGAACACAGGATACTTTTTGAAACAGGCAACATAAGCATTGAGTCTGCAGGAAGCGGCGGTACAGAAGTGCATCTACGCTCAATAGACAACCCTGAAAAAATTTACGTGTATACCGAAGAGCTTATGAAGCAAAACGGGTTTAAACTGGCAAAAGAGAGCATTATTCAGCAGGAACGCCCAAGCACAATAGGCGTATTTTTCGAGACATTCAAGAATTTTGTTTCAGCAGGCATACTTATTGCTTATATTGGCGGGACAGCCCGTAGTGCGCTCCCTGTTCTGGAGCTTGCCGGAATCAGTGCATCACTGGTATTGCCTGTTGCAGGGATTATAATATCGGCCATCTTTCTAAATGCGTTTCTTCGGTTCATGGACCTGAAAAGAAGGGTCTATAATGTGTACTCAGACACAATTACTTATGCAGAAGGATTTCTCACAAAGAATGAGGCATTTATCCCGATTGAAAATCTTGCAGACTCCACAATAACCCAGAACCTCATTGATAAAATATTCAGCTTGTATGACGTTAAAATAAGCTGCCAGGGAAGCGGCCAGGAGATTCTCTTCAAGAACATGAAAAACGGCCAAAAGCTTGAGGAAAACATTGACCGGCTGATAGGGGAAAGCCGCTCTTTTGAGGCAGCAGATGTTTCAGGAGAACAATCCGAAAAAGATATTCAGTTGCCCGCGCATGCGGCAAGCCCTGCCAGGGCGCCGCAAGGCGACACCAGCTTCACTGCAGAGTACAGGATGGATGTCAAAAGGACTCTTATGCCCCTTCTTGCCGTACTGCCCATCTTTTTGATTCTTTTGCTCGTTGTTCCCGGTTTCCTGATGCTTGGCGCGCTAATTCCATTCGCGATTATATGGATTGTTGCATTTGCAGTAAATGTAGTCAAAGTGAACGCAACCAAGTATCTTGTCAAGCCCACGAGCATGGAGGAGCAATACAATTTCATTTCATCAAAGAACAAGGAGTTCTCAAATGACAAGATTACAGGGATCATCTTCAGGGAGAGCTTCATTGACAAATGGTTCAACACATGCAGCATACATTTCTGGTCAATAGGCTCTTCTGAAAAAGTCACCTTTTCAAACATATACAAAACTGATGGGCTATGCGAAAACATCGCAGCAAAGTCCGGCATGAGGGCCGGCGAGGTTCTTTACAAAATCAACTCGAACTTCAGTGTGATTGACATGCTCAAGGCAAATCTTTTGGAAAATATGTTTGCCTGTCTCCTCATGGCCTCTATGCTTGGCGCATCAATCCTGTATTCATTATGGCTTGCTGTATTTCCTGCAATTGCAGTCCTTCTTTACGCAGTTAGCATATGGTATAACAGGATATACTACATAAGGTCGAAGATGACATTCTTCAAGGACTACATCTACTTTGAGAAAGGGGTGTTTTTCAAGGATTTTTATTATGTCCTCTGCGACAACATCAAGAACATCTCAACTGTAAAGTACCCGTTCTCGGGAGCGGGCTCAGTAACTTTTGATGTTGCAGGAGAGCATGTTGAGCAAAGTGGCAAAACTCAGGTGGTTCTTTCAAACTCCTTTAAAATAAATTATGCCGGGGGTATCGAAAATAAGGACGACCTCATTGACATGATCTTTTACAAGAGGCCGGGCGCTGAAGAGATAAAAAACATTGAGGAAAACATCAGCCAATACTCTTCAAAACCGGTCCTTGTTGCAAAGCCGGATGTTATGAACTCGCTTGTGCCTCTTGTGCTCGGCAGCATAATAATATTTCCGTTTATTGCGCTTCTTCCGCTCACAATCCCCCTGACAATCTGGAGTGTAAGGGTGACATCCTACATAATCCAGCCCTACAGAGTGCTTAAAAAATCAGGGATTTTATACAAAAAGCAGAAGTCCATTGTATTTAGCAAGATAGACCACATAAACTTCAAGGAGGGCTTTCTGAACAAGATGTTCCGCAACGGCACAGTCACCATCAACACTGTCGGGAGCAGCAAGTCAGAAATGAATGTGGCAAACACCCCGAACTCCCGGGAGTTCTATGATGCGCTGAAAAAGCATTACTAAACCATGCACTACACATTATCTATCTTTTGCACTGCATCAGCGCATCCTGTGCCGCACTTATTAAAGGATATATTGTTGGAGCTGCTGTAAGTTTTGGGTGCGATGCAATCTGCAGGGTTTCAAATTCTGTCAATAAAGTGTTTTTTTGAATAGCTAATGCCATAACATTGGCAATTTCTCCTGCTGAAACACCTCCTGCGACCTGGCCTCCTAAAAAAATCCCTGATTGTTCTGAAAAAATCAATTTAACTTTGAGTTTGTGCGCTCCCGGCATCGCGTCAGGATGTTTATCAACGCACTCTGCGTTTCCAACAATAATTTTAAATCCTTCTTCCAATGCATTTTTTTCTGTCACCCCTACTGCACCTAAAACCAAGTCCCCTACCTGTGTTGAATATACAGCAATAGTGCCTCTATTCTCTCTTATCGGCTTTAGTTCGAATAAATTCGCTCCCGCAATTCTTGCCTCAACAGTCGCAGTAGACGCAAGCATGACATTTGTCTCATTTCTTGTGAAAAAGTCTTTTTTTCCGGCACAATCACCTACCGCAAATATATCTTCTTCAGACGTTCTCATGCATTCATCAACCAGAATGCCTCTGCTTCTGCCTATATCCAGGCCCGCCCCCTTTGCCAGAGAGGAATTAGGAGTTGCTCCAATACCGAGAATAACAACATCTGCAGGAATTGTTTTGTTGCCAGAAAGAGTAACAGATTCCACTCGCGCACTACCATTAAATCTCTCAGCTTTCATATTGACAAGTATATTAATGCCTGCATCAATAAGCTTCTCTTTTGCCAGCCCGGAAAATTCTTTGTCAAAAGAATTCAGCAGAATTTCCGGCAGCATCTCTACAACAGATACATTCACTCCCTTAAGTTTTGAAAACTCATCTGCGAATTCAACACCAATAAAGCCTCCTCCGATTATGGCAATATTTTTGGCTTCGCAGATATCCTGCTTAAGATTTTTTAAGTGGTTCAACTCCTTGTAGATAGCACATATCCCTTTTTTTTCAATTCCTTCTATAGGAGGTATAATCGGATTTGAACCTGTAGCAAGAACAAGCTTTTCGTACTCAAACAACTCACGGGTTTTGGTTTGTATTTGCTTGCTTTTTGTGTTTATTTCAATGACTTCCTCTACTTTCCATTCTATATTGTTTTTTTCCAATGGAGCATTTCCAAAGGCATTATCTTCAGGTTCTTTCAGTGTGGTAAACATATACGGGATTCCACAGGGGATTACCCCGGCGCCCACACTTTTTATCAACAAAATCTTTTTATCAGGGTAATATTTCTTTGCAGTAACAGCAGTGATAACGCCTGCAGGTCCGCCGCCAATTACAATCACATCATATCTCATTTTATCATCTCTTCATCAACATCCGCTTTCTTAATCGCGCGTTTTATCCTTTCCGTTTCTTTACCGGTAACTCCGCCCTGAAAGGCGGAGTTTCAACGGTTGTAAATGAATTCAGATGCACTTGGCTGTTAATATTTTAATGGGTTATTCACGTATATATATCCCCTGAACCCCTATGCGACCCTGAAGTCATTGTCGCCCCAACATCATATCACATTGGTTGTTATATAAGTCAATAGAACTAATCGTAACGTGGATACTATGAAAATAGCAATAATAGGCACAGGCCGCGTAGGCAGCACTACTGCTTTTTGCCTTGTAGATAATGCAAAAATAACTGAATTGCTGTTAATCAACAGAAACCCAAAGAGCGCAGAAGGATTGAAAGCAGATCTTGTTGCAACATATCCAGAACATGGCGATAAAATAAAAGTTGGCAACTTCCCTGATGCAAACGACGCAGACATCATACTAATCACTTGCGGCTCATTCGGCGCCCCGGCAGGAAGCAGCTTGTGGGATATAAGTAAACCGATAATTAACGGCATCTTCTCAAAAATACATCCAAAAAAAGATTCGAAAATTGTCGTAATAACCACTCCTTGCGACAGGGTTGCACGCCTTATATGGAAGCTTTCCGGGTTGGATCCAAAAAATATTATTGGCTTTGGCGGCCAGCTTGATGTCAACCGCCTGAAATACATGATATTTTCGGAAACGAAAACTTTTTCGAAAAAAATTGATGTAAACTTCATAGGAGAACACGGCAAGCGAGGCATCCCTGTTTTTAGGGAAGATGTGCCTGACAGAAAAAAAATTATAGAGCACGCAAGAAACTATTTTAGGATTTACCTTGCAGAATACAAGGCATCAACATACGGGACTGCAAGAGAGCTGGCAAAGTTGGCAGAAGTATTGATGTCTGAAGAAACAGTTGTTCTAACGGTTTCTTATTATGAGCCAAAATTCGGGCTTTTTGTCACGTGGCCTTGCTCAATCAATAAAGATGGTGTTAAAGAACCCCTTGATTTGAAATTGAATGATGAAGAGCAAAGTGAGTTCAATAACCTAATCAAACTAAGAAAAAACGAGGAAAGTGTTTAGTGCAAAAATTTAAGTGATGCACAAGATTACGCACGATTCAGAAACCATTACTTCTTCTTTTTCCCTTTATTGAACAGCTCAATCATTTCTTCAGGGAACGGAAAAACTATTGTAGAGTTCTTTTCTGATGCAATCTCTGACAAAGTTTGGTAGAGGCGCAACTTCAGGGATGACGGGGACTTATCAATTATTCTTCCGGCATCAAGAAGCCCCTGTGCCGCCTGCTTCTCAGCCCGTGCAAGAATTATCTTCGCGCGCCTGTCACGCTCTGCCTCGGCCTGATGCGCCATGGCTCTTTTCATGTTTTCAGGAAGCTCAATGTCCTTTATCTTGACATCAGTGACCTTTATGCCCCAGGGGTCTGTCTCCTTGTCAACAACCTTCTGTATCTTGTCCCCTATTTCCTCGCGCTTTGCAAGGACCTGGTCAAGCTCTGCCTTGCCGCACATGTCGCGAAGTGCGGACTGGGCTAGCTGAGAGACAGCGAAATTATATTCTTCAACCTCAAGGACTGCCTTGTCTGCGCTGATCACTTTGAAAAACACTACGCCATTGACTTTTATCGGGACATTGTCCTGAGTCATAACTTCCTGCGAGGGTATATCAACTGTAATGACGCGGATGTCAATCTTTTCAACGCGCTCTACAACAGGTATAATCCAGCGAAAGCCGGGCTGGAGAGTGCCTGTGTATTTTCCGAAAGTGAATTTGACCCCACGGTCATACTGGTCTATTATTCGGATACCTGCAAAGAAGATGATTAGAATGATAGGAAGCAGTGTAAGCAAATCCATACAAGTTATTGCACAATGATTAATATATGCTTTTGGCTGCGCAATAATTTAGCTGAACTCTCAGAAAGAAATTATTCAAGCTTCTTCGCTTTTGCCCTTGTTACAAGAGACCCTGAAATCTTGTTTCGGAGCTTCTTGCTTGAGGTTATCTCAAACTCGTTTACAACTGCCTTGTTCTTATCAAAATCAGGGCTAAACTTTTCAGGCATATCGTCGTAGAGCGCCTTGGCTGTCCTTTTTATGAATTTCTGCTTTATTCGTCCCATGTGTTCACCAGACACGTTATTTGGGTAGGATGTTTATAAAGATATCTTAAACGGCATAACCGTAACCATGCAAAGCACCTGCCATAAAGCTAACAACTGTACGAAAACTTCGTAACCGATAACTTTAAATATCAACTGATATCATATGTTATCATATGATAAGAAAAAATATCAAAGAGGCAATTAAAGAATACTTTTTCATGAACCCCGCTGCTAAGCTCAGGGTTCGGGAGGTTGAAAGAACACTAAAACTTTCTTTGCCTTCTGTGATACGGTATTGCAAAGAGTTAGGGCAGGAAGGGATATTAAAAACAATAAAAACAGGAAACATTGTATTCTATACAGCTGACAAAACAAATGGAGACTATTTATTAGAAAAAAGGCTTTTCAATATTAAACAAATTCATCACTCCTGTCTTTTAGACTATATCAAAGAAACCTTAAGCAACCCGGTGGTTGTTCTTTTTGGCTCTTACGCAAATGGAGAAGATACAGAAAACAGTGACCTGGATTTATATATAGGGACTCCCTCTAAAAAAAGCATTACTTTAGAAAAGTTTGAGAACCTGCTTCAAAGGAAAATCCATGTATTTAAGTATGGGGATATTCAAAAAGTCCAAAACAATCATTTGGCAAATAACATAATAAACGGGATTACATTAAACAATTATTTAGAGGTATTCCGATGAAAGACACTTCGTGGAATGATTGCATTGAGAGTAACTCTGCAAGGGAAGTTTCTCCAGATGCAGAAAGAGCAAGTTCGTTAATTGAAATCGCAGAAGAACGGATAAGCATCATAAAAGACATAGATGAGAAAAACTGCAACTTTGTATTTGAAGATTATTATACTTCTTTATTGGAATTATTGCAGGCCTTGGTTGTTAAAAAAGGCTATAAGATATTAAATCATCTTTGTCTTGGGTATTATTTAAGGGATGTCCTAACGAGAGACGATCTATACAGAGTATTTGATGATTTGCGGTACAAAAGAAATTCCCTGACGTATTATGGAAACAGAATGGATTTTGATACCTCAAAACAAGCTATAGAAAAATGCAAGGAATTAATAAAAGAAATTAAATGCTTTCTAATCCCTCCTTCTGCAGATCTTTGACTTGTGGAAAGTTAGTTTGGCTCAACCACATGACTTAAATCAGGCAATAAGTAGAAATATAAAGTTACTTGTTGGTAGTATACGTAGGTGCTTGATGATGGATTTCTTATTTCGTGAAAAATGGCAGGATTTTGCCAAGAAATATGATTTGAATATGACCTATACAGATGGAAATGAAATAGATCTTTATGTATCTGATTCTACTATCCCTGTTATTCATGTCCGTGATGTTGAAGGCGGTCAAGACGCTGTACTATCTGATATATCACAAGATGATAAAGGAAGGCTAACAGAAGACCGTCTCAAATATGTTACGACTGGCGGAATGAGAGTTTCTGTTTCATACCCCGAATGCATGCTATTGCTATTAATAGAAGGGTTAATAGAACCAGAGGAATTATATTTAGCCACACACAAGTTTGTTGAAAAAAACGAAGAATAGCTTATTACTACCTCAAATCAACAACATCTTCTTCATCAGGCCAACAGAAAGGTTCTCTCTGTTATATAAACCACCTCCAACACATCCATTATAATGAAAGATAGAGTGCAAAAGCTGAAGAGTAATATCTGGAAGTTTTATTTATTCCAGATATTCGGAAGTTTGATTTTTTTCGTACCTATTCTGGTTTTGTTCTGGCAGGAAAACGGGCTTAATCTGACACAGGTTATGATTTTACAGTCCTTGTTTTCGCTTGCCGTTGTTGTGCTTGAGGTTCCGACAGGATACTTCGCCGATATTTTTGGCAGAAAAAAATCACTTGTGTATGCGAGCGCATTCTTTGCAGTAGGCATACTTGTGTACAGCATAGGGCATAATTTTTATCATTTTCTTGTAGCAGAACTATTGTGGGCTTTTGGCGCGTCCCTCGCGTCCGGTGCAGACTCTGCGCTAGTCTATGACACACTGGAGGATCTTAATCAGGAAAAAACATACAAGAAAGTCTGGGGGAATGGCTTGTTTTATTCCCTTATTGCCCTGTCTGTTGCATGCGTTGTCGGGGGTTTCATCGCGAAGATAAATTTTCGCTGGACTTTTTATGCAATGATACCATTTGTGTTTTTACTTATCCCAATATCCTTGAGTATGAAGGAACCCCTGCGGCACAAACGAATTTTCAAAAAAGGCTATCTTTTTGAAATGATTGAAATTCTAAAGAATTCCTTTGTGAAAAATAAAAAACTGCGCTGGCTGATGATTTATTCCGCAGTAGTTTTTGGCTTCAATGGCGCTGTATTGTGGCTATACCAGCCATATTTCGCGCTGAGCGGCCTTGATGTTTTGTATTTCGGGCTTGTTTTCGCTGCCTTCAATATAGTTGCTGCCTTAAGCGCGAAATACGCCCATGTAATTGAAGAAAAAATAGGGCAACGACGGTCATTGGTGATGCTCATTGTTTTGGTTGGCATAAGCTATCTATTAATGGGCAATTTCGTCTTTCTTTTTAGTTTCTCTTTTGCATTCATGCAGCAGTTTGTAAGAGGATTTTCAAGCGTTGTGCTGACAGATTATGTCAACAAGCTGACAACATCAGATGTGCGCGCAACAGTCCTGTCTGCCCAGAATCTTGTAGGGCAGCTCTTCTATGCTGCAATAATCCCGATCATAGGGTGGATTGCAGATGTTTACAGCATAGTTCAGGCACTGACCATTCTAGGCGTCACAACCCTTGCTGCAGGAAGCATTATACTGATAATCCTTCACAAGGACAAGGTCGTGTAAACCCTACCTCAAATCAACAACATCTTCTTCATTAGGCCCAATAGAAATAAGCGTTACCGGAACTTCGAGGCGCGCCTCTATCCCTTTTATGAACGCCCTTGCGCCTTCAGGCAGGTCGTCAAACGCCTTTGCGCCCTCGCAGCCCTCAAACCTCTTGTCAAGGCATGTGATGCACAGCTGGGTTGCGCTGTTTATCATGACTGCGCGCTTTGCAAGCTCATAGTCAAACTCGCCAGAGCGCCTTGCCCTGCCGGTCACTGTGCCGTATTCCTGCCATCCGCGCTTTTTTGTCTCTTCTTCACTGAATTCTGTCGGGAACGGCCCTTCGCCCACGCGGGTAGTGTATGCCTTGAATATAACTATGACGTCATCAACAGCTTTTGGCCCTATGCCGACATCTGTGCAGAATGCGGACGCTGTGGTGTCTTTTGTAGTGACAAACGGGTATGTGCCCTGGTAAAGCGACAGCCCCATACCCTGGCTGCCCTCGAGAAGAACCTTCTTTCCTGCCTTTATGGCCTCATTGACCTTAAGAGCAACATCTGCGACATAGCCCTTCAGCTTTGGCTCATCCTTTGCAAGAGGGGCAATGCGCTTCACACGGTCCTCGTTTGCAGGGCCGCAGCCTGTGCCTGTTGTGCCAATCTTGCAGGAGTTCGCGCACTTATCGCGCTCTATATGATCAGGCATGATAACTGTGCAGTTGTTGTCAACAAATATGCGCCCGTCTGTGCCTGTTTCCTTGACTTCTCTAAGAAATGTGTCCGGGTTCACAAGAACCCCTGCGCCAAGATAAAGCTTTGCATTTGGGTAGACGAATCCGCACGGTATCTGGCTTAAGCCAAACTTTTTGCCATTGTGGTAAATCGTGTGCCCTGCATTCGGCCCTACGCCGCCGCGCGCTATAATATCGGGCTTGTCATGGTTTGCGAGGTATCCTGTTATCTTTCCCTTGCCCTCGTCCCCGAAGAAACCGCCCACAACAACTGTTGCGCCCATAAGGCATTTTTGTAGTAAAATATTAATAAGATATGCACCAATTAAATGTTGGTAGGAGTTGTGATTATGGTTAATTCAAAGGTTGTTGCAGCGCTTGTGCTTTTGCTTGTGGTCGCGTTCGGCGGCGGGATAACTTATATTCTTGAAAACGTGTCCCTTGATAATATGTTTTCAGGGGCTGTTGACGACCCGACAGGCTTTGTCACAAAATACATCTCAACATCAGAATCAAGGGACTTGCGCATATATGCAACCCTTGCATTTGTGCAGGAGCCTGGGCTGCACATAGATGTTTCAGAGCCGATGAGCGCGCTTTCAATAAAATATACTGATAAGGATGCAATGGTTTCGCTTGGAAGCCTTTCAATAAGCAGCCCGACGGTGACGAATATGGAATTTCGAAGTTTTGAGGGGGATGTCTCTGTAACGCAGGAAGGGCTGTCTTTTTCAGGAACATCCGGGCAGGTAAAGTATGATTCCGGCTACATCAGCCAGGAAAACGCAATAAAGGTCTCCGGAAATGAGATAAAGTATGCTCTGGTTGAGCTTTCCGGGGTGCCAAAGACGTCTTTTAGCCTTCAGAATGTCACAGGCACAATAACTGTTACAGAAAACGAGAACAAGATTGTGTATACGGCATCTGACATAAGCATCATGCTTGATTCTTTCAGGGGCAAGGTAACAATGCTTTCCGGCAACTCGCTTATTCTTGACGGCACAGGAGTCTTTGAGACAGATATGATTCTTGCACCCGGGAACTGAGGGTTTTTATGGTATCTATTCCAGTACTTGATGGCGTGTCTTTTTTTGTGTTCCTGCTGTTTCTTGTAGCAGCATATTACATCTTTCATGTCATAAAGAATACAATAATAATCGCTGTCCTTTCAATGGCATTTCCTTTTATTTCAAATGCGTTTCTCGGGACAAGCATGCCTACAGGCATTGGCTCTATTTTTCAGTTCGCAACAGCAGGTGTGGGTGTGTACCTTCTTTATGAGATTCTAAAATGGGTGGTTCGCGCGTCAAAATTGGGTGCGCACATAATTGGCTTGATTCTCTGGCCCTTTAAAGTAGTTCTTGGGTTTTTGAAAAGGCTTCTTTTTGGCGGGAAGAAGTAGTAGTATATTCTTCTTTAAGATGTGAGTGATCAAAACAGCATCCGAAGCCAACGCGAATTCTGCAGTGTATAGATTGTTCTTTGATTACTTTGCGCCTCCAACAGTATGGAGTGGTTTACTTGACGGTTAGCACCCTGAAGGGCAGAG
>JAIVYS010000023.1:0-11414 GCA_048635325.1 Candidatus Bathyarchaeota archaeon | reverse complement strand
TTTGTCCAGTGCACAGCAGATGAGACAAAACTGTGCGCAAGCCACACCATAACTGCAGAGCACCCGACAGGCATCATAAGCTTTTATGCCTCAAACGGCACGGATGTCGGGGGAAAGAACATATTTTTCATTGCAATTCCTTATGAAGCAGTTCCTGCTGTCAATACCACTCACCCGGCTCCAGGTGATGCAGTTGAATTTTCACTCAACCCAAACAACAGTTACGGCGAAATTTTTGATGTTACTACGACGGTAACCCTTCCAAACGGGACAGTGATTCCTCTTTATCTCAACAATGTCAATGAGTACAAAGATTCATTTATTGCGCCAAACATGTCCGGGGATTATCTCTTCAATACAACAGTTATCCATACAATAAATGGAGTTACTGAACATAATTCTGCCTTTCGCATAAATACGGCATATGTTGATGTAAAAACAAGCAAAAGCACATACATGCAGGGCGAAAGTGTTGCTGCCACATTTGCGGTTTATGATTCCAACGGCACTGCAATTACAGCACACATCAATGCAACAATTACCACCACAACAGGAGCAAACACATACTATCTTAATTCCAGCATCGCGTTCTCAGGCAACGTCGGCTCATTTAGCCACGACCTCGCACTTGACGCAACTGAGGGAGAATACAGCATCTCTATTGATGCAGAAGATGATTTTGGGAGAAAATACGTTGATAAAATGTATTTTCATGTAAATGCCCTTAACAAAACACTTTTCGCCACCCCTGCGCACATAGCAACTTCATTTGAAGCACTAGAAAATACAACATATACCATAAACATCTCAAGCAACTCAACAAGCACGATAAACAACCTCTATGTGAGCGCAAGTTCAGAAATATCAGAATATGTTGTAATTAACATGAGTGACCTGGCCTCGTCCCTTTCACCGAACGCATCAACGTTGTTCGAACTAACAATAATTCCTGCTGAGTCATTAGATTCCGTTGTTTCAGGAAACCTGTTTGTCAATTTCGATGGCAATATTATCCTTATTCCTATTATAATAGAAAACGAACTTTCAACCATATTTGATGTTAGACCATCATTAAGCATAGAACTTCTTGCAGGAGCGGAACAGGAAATCAAAATCAATGTCAAAAACAACGGAACCGGAACAATGCATGGGCTTGACATAGACTTTGGCTCAGATATCTATCTGTATGTTAGCAACAGCAACGTACCTATCAGTATTGCAGCCGAAGAAACAGAAATAGTATCTTTTGATATCAAAATAAATTATGCAGGGACATATTCTGGCACACTAACGTTTGTTGACAGTAAAGAATCTGAGGCCTCTGTCGCGTTGTCAATAGAAGTGTTCGATGATTTTTCATCCTCTTTGAATGCACTTGACAGCCTTCGAAAAACACTTAACACGCGCATACTTGCTTTAGAGGCAAACGGGAGGGACATGTCCCCTCTTTCATCAGACATAACAGGGCTTCAGGGAGGCATAAGCGAACTTAACAGCATTTATGAAAATGGCCTGTACTCAGAGGCAAAAACAATGATATTCTCGCTTCAGGCAAATGCAAATACGATACAGTCCGCACTTGATTCTATGGAAGCCTCTTCATCCACCACAGAACCAACTGAAAACGATGGTGTCTGCGAAAGTGATGATTTATGCAGTTCCGTAGACTGTATTGGAGAAGAACGCTGTATGGTGTCGAATGATGAACGCGGTGCCGGGACAATCATTATAGCAGTGCTTGCTGTCGTAATTATTTTATTTGTGCTTGCTACTTCAATTATACCTGACAAAAAAGAAAATGAAACTGTGCCTGTTTAGTTGCTTTCAATTACATCACTAAACATGCTCTCGTGGGGGTTTTCACTCGCGCTAGTTGACTTTTTCTTTGCCTTTGATTTGGGCTTTTGTTCCGGCTCATCTGCTGTGTCCTGATTCTCTTGTACTACATCCGGATTTGACTCAGGCTCTTTTTCCGATGCATCCTGGCACTCAATCTGTTCTGTGTCTGGCTTGATTTTCTTTTCGCCTGCGCCCTGCACATCCGCATCTTCAGACGACGTTGGTGCAAGCCCTTCACGTGCAAAATATGTTTTCAGCTCTTCCTGTGAAGATATGTTGAAATATTCAAGAAACTTCTTTGTTATATGAAGCATATTCGTGTGGCCCTGTGGCTCGCTTCTGATAAGCCCTTTTGACAGAAGCTCCTTTACATGGTCATACGCCCTGTTGCCCCGTATCTCAACAATCTCGGACTGCTTTACAGGAGACCTGAATGCAATAAGTGACAGGGTTTGCATTGTCGCGCGCGAGAAATCTCGTTCTGGTGCAAGGTGCTCTACATGCTTTACATAGGCGTCTTTTATCTGAAGCTCATAATGCTCATCGCGCTCAACCAGCCGGACACCGTGGTCATCATAGTGCGGCTTCATTGACTCAAGAATCTTCTTTATCTCTGGCTTTGGAATATTTACAATGTTGTAAAGCTCTGCAAGGCTCATTGGGCGCGCAGCAATAAAGAGTGCGGCCTCTATTATCTTTCTATTCTCATCCGCGTTTTTGTCAGCCGGCATTTTCAACACCCTGTATCTGAATTTCGCCAAAAAGCTTTGGCTGGTTGCACACAATTCTTCCCTCTGATGCCAGATGCAGCATTGAATTGAATGCCCGTATCTTATTCTCCTTTGTTGATTCCATTCCAAGCAGCCCGGAAAAAGTAATCGCCTCGCCTTTCAGCATAAATGTGCATATTTTCTCATAAAGCTCTTCAATGCTTTTTGACAAATCCACACCGGCAAGGTCCATCTGGAAGAACTCGCGTGCCTCGCGCCGTGTCTTTATGTTCATTGCCTTATCAAGGGCATTGACAAGCTCGTCAATTGTTATTTTTCTTCTCGGCGCCCTCTGTAAAGGAAGCTGTATGGGCGGTATCACAATGTTTTTATCAATAACAGGCATTTCTTCATCCAGTGCAAAGTCCTCAGTGAATAACTCTTCCTCAGGCACTGCCTCTTCTTCGAACGCACTTATTGCCTCTGATTTCAGCTTGTATATTATTGCTGCTGCAAGAAGTATTTTTGCAGGTATCCGAAGGTCAAGGCGCCTCATGTGCTCTATGTGCTCAGTAAGCCGTTTGTTCAGAACAGCAAGGTCTATGTCCCAGGGGTCCATGTCAGTTGTGAGATTACGAAGAACCTCGCCCCATTCCCCGATTGATATGAGTGCGACTATGTTTTCGTTCGTTATCGCGATGTTTTCTGTTTCAGGTTCCATATCTTATACCTTATTTGATGTACCAAAGCGTTCTCTTTCCAATGCCGACAGTCCTGTGCTCTTCCTGACAGCTTATCCTGCCCATTGACTTTAGCTTGTAGCAGTGTGTGTTTGCCGTAGGCCACGAGATTTTTGCTTTTTTTGCAATCTCATATGTAGAAAGAGGCCTGGCCGAGCTTGTAAGAATCCGCTCGGTAAGTACATCTACGGAAATGTTTCCTTTAGTCATTGTTTTATCCCCCTTTTTAAGAACCTTTCCTCCCTAAGAAAAGCTCTTATGTATTCCCTTAATCACCGTATGTGCTTAGGTAATATATATAGATTATTAATAGCGAGCCCGGAGGGATTCGAACCCCCGACCTACTGGTTTCTCTCCAAGCTTTTATTAAAGCTTTGTCCGAAGCCAGTCGCTCTATCCGGACTGAGCCACGGGCCCACTATGCATATATTGCAAGAATTATTCTTTTAAAGCAAATGGTGTGGTGCCTTCCGACAGAAATCTTTCACTCATACCTAAGTGCCTCAGCAGGCTCAAGGTGCGCAGCCCTTAAGGCAGGCAGAACGCCTGAAACAACCCCTACAAGAAACGCAAAGGATATGCTAAAAAGAATAAGTTCTGCATCAAACACTATTTTCAATAGGGAATAACCCGCGTATTTTGCAGCCACACCCATAATATATGAAAGAGTGAATCCTGAAAAAGCGCCTATTATGCCACCGACCAGACCGACAAAGCCTGCCTCTATAAGAAACATTACAACAATGTCCTGCTTGCGCGCGCCTATTGATTTTATAATCCCTATTTCCCTCGTGCGCTCAAGGACTGATGTATACATTGCATTCATTATTCCGATACCTCCTACAAGAAGAGAGATTGCCGCTATCCCTGCAAGAACAAGGCGCACCACGCCAAGAATCATTCCAAGCTGCTCCAAAATCTGCTCAGGAGTAAAAACATCGAAATTCTCGTTACCGCGCGACCTTTTCAGGACGCGTATTATATCTTCAGCCACATCTTCGGATACGGCACCGTCATCAAGGCGCACAAGAATTACATTAACCTCGTCAGGCTTGTCAAAAAGATCTCTTGCAGTGTCAATCGGCATGTATATGTTGTTGTCAAATTCACTGGTTCCGGTCTCCCCGAAAACACCTACGACCTCGAAAGCCTCGTCTTTTATCTTTAGTTTTGTGCGAACAGAAAGTTCCTTATCAAAAGCCTCTTTTGACACTTTGAATCCTATATTCACTCCTTTCTTGTCGCTCCCTGTAAAAGGCCTGCCGCTGTAAAATGAAATATCAAAGTCACTGAACCGCTCTTCTGCATTGTCTGTAGGATATGCAATAATCGGCACAAATGCCGTCTCACCGGAATACTCTACCTGCTCATTCAAAAAAAGCATTGGAGTGATGTACTTTATCCCGTGTATCCCATCAATAACATCTGCATCTTTTGTTGTAAGGCCTGTGACCCCTACAGGAGGTCCGCGAAGGGAGCCCGGCACAACGCGTATGCTGTCAGCGCCAAGCTTTCCGAACTGCTCTTCCACGGCATTTTGCAGGCCTGTGCCAAGAGAAATAAGTGCGACAATTGCGGCAATGCCTATTACAATTCCTATGATTGTGAGATATGAGCGCTTCTTCCTGTGCCTCATGTTTCGATAAGCCATATCAAAATAGTCGTATATCATTGGTCGTCGCCTTTAATCATACATATTGCCGAAGTGCGTCTGTAGGCTGCATTTTAGAAGCCTCTTTTGCAGGAAAAGCCCCGCTAATGGCTCCGGTCATTGCTGCAAAACCTATTCCAAACAGCACAAGCTGGGGCGTTATAGCAATGCTCAATATATTGTAGCCCGCGGCCTTTGCAGCAACATCAACGCCAATCGCAATTATAGAGCCAAGTAATGTGCCCGCCATCCCCCCTATTGCACCGACAAGGCCTGCCTCAAGTATGAAAAAGAACATTATGTCCTTGTTTCTTGCCCCAATAGCTTTCATAAGGCCAATTTCCTTTGTCCTCTCAAGCACAGAAGTATACATAGAATTCATAATTCCTATTCCGCCGACAACAAGCGAAATTGCGGCAATCCCGACCAAAACTATCTGCACAACTCCGAGCAGTGATGATATCTGTTCTATTAGCTGAACTGAAGTCATTACATCAAAATTCTCATCACCACGTTCTCTTTCAAGCGCGCGCTTGACGCGCGCTACAAGCGTTTCGGGATCCTGCCCTGCTTTTGGCCGAAGCAGTATCATATTGAGTTCTTTTGTCTTGTTGAATACATCGCGCATAGTACTTAACGGAATGTATGCAGACTCGTCATCAGGCGGGTTTCCTATTGGCTCCATAATGCCAATAACCACAAATGACACTCCATTTAGTTCAATACGGTTTTGCACAGAAATTTTCTTTGAGAACATGCTGTCTGCAATCCGCGAACCAATCACTATTGAATTAGACTCGCCGCTTTTCAGCATGCGGCCTGCCTGAACATCCAGCCCGCCCTGTGAAATATATTCTTCAAGGTCTTCGGGATCCATGCCCAGAATCTGTATATTTCTTGCCTCCCGCCGATACTCTACAGCCCCGAAACTCATAAGCATAGGCATTACTTCTTCAAAAAGCCCAAGTTTCTCCAGTGCAGATGCATCATCTTTTGTCAGGGTTGCGGCCTGCCCCATGTCTGTAATTGCAACGCTTTTCGGCATCACATAGATATCGTCTTTTGAAAACTGCGCCATTTGCTCGTTTATTGAGTTTTCAAGGCCTCCTGAAATTGCAATAAGAGAAACAATTGCCATTATGCCGATTGTAATTCCAAGCAGTGTGAGGCCAAAGCGAAGCTTTCTGTGGCTTATGTTTCTCATTGCGTGTTCAAATGCATCAATAAGAATAGGCAAAACCTCCTAAAGCCTGCGCCATGATGGCTGTTTGCAAAAGAGCCATTTCCTACGCCTTTTTCTTCTTTCTTCGGCGATACAAGTAATACCCTAGCGCAAGGACTGCTACAACAATGATTGTTGTGTTGCTGCCGCCATTTGATCCCAGGCCAAGTTCAGCCAAATCAGACTCAGTATAAAGCGGCACAGAAAGTGTGCGTGTCTCGTAAATTTCATTGTTGAATGCATCACGATACTCCAGCTTTATTTTGAAGTCCTGCTGACTTGAAGCAGACGGGTATAGTGTGAACTCTGCAGTCTCAAAGTCATCAGGGTCAAGATTGCCAAGATATTCTTTTGCCCTGCCTATGATGGTGTAACCCTCGTCCGGCAAGATATGCACTGTGAGAAATTTGACATTTGAGGGTCCTGTGTTTGATATGCTAAATATCAAGTCTTGCGCCTTGCCCGAAAGTATAGGGTCTTTTGTCTCTATATTGAGATCAAGTGACGGGGGTGTGTCAACAACAATGCCTATTATGCCTGACTTTGTGTAATTGTTCCCTGCTGTATCGGAATAAGTTATCGTAATCGGGATCTGGTACACGCCTGACTCTGTTGACGGATCTGAAATTATATCATAAAAAAAGGTGGATGTGCCTCCTGCTGCAATTGCAGAAATTCTCTTTTCAGATGCAGAATCAATCGGCGTAAATGCAGTCCCTAAAAAATCAAGTTTCACCACAACATTCTGAAAAAGTGTTTCCGCAAGATTCTCAAGGCCGATAAAAATCTTCGCATCGCTTCCTGCTGAAATAATTTTTGGCTCAGTGCTTGTTGATGTTATGGAAAGAAGCGCGTCTTTTGCCCGAACTTCGATTTCAAGAGTCTTTTCTATCTTGATTGTGCCTGTGCCATAAAGCAGGATAAGCTCTGCAGTCCCTGTTGGTGCATTTGCATCAACAAGAAACCGGAATTTTTTTACTATTGTGCCTCCTGCCGGAATAGTCCCAACCACTACAGTGCTGCTTTCCCCGGAATCAATAGAAAACGGAAAGTTCTGCGAAAACTCAATGAAAAAATCATCTGCATCGCGCAATCCATTGTTTTGGATTTGCAGCCAGACATCTACATACCTTGCAGGCTCTGCAGGATATGGCTCATACTTTGCAACAGACACCTCAACCGCAGAACCCGTAAATGTTTCTGAATATGCAGTCCCTGAAAAAACCAGTACCATATACATTGCCGCTAAAACCAAAAAACTTTTTTTGATGCTCATTTTTTTCCGCCTCCATTAATCACTTCTTTTAGCACTTGCCCGTCCTTTATGTGAATTGTCCTCTCTGCAAAGCGCGCAACCGCTGAATCATGAGTGACAACAATAATTGTCTTGCCCTTTTTGTGCAGGCCCTGCAATATGTCGATAACTTCTGCCCCTGTCTTAGAATCAAGATTGCCTGTCGGCTCATCAGCAAGCATGACTTCCGGATCATTTGCAAGCGCACGTGCAATTGCTACGCGCTGCTGCTCTCCCCCGGACAGCTCACCCGGAAGATGCTCCACCCTATCAGCCAAGCCGACACTGCTGAGCAGCTTTTTTGCGCGAGCCCTGCGCTCGCCTTTTGCCACTCCCTGAAACACCATTGGAAGGGCAACATTCTCCCATGCAGTAAGAGTTGAAAGAAGATTGAATTTCTGGAAGACAAATCCGATTTTCCTGCCGCGAATCTGCGCCAGCTTTGACTCAGGCATGTGCGCAATGTTCTGCCCGTCAAGGTAGATGTTGCCTTTTGTTGGCAGGTCAAGGCAGCCGACAAGGTTCATCATAGTGCTTTTCCCGGAACCGGAAGGCCCCATTATTGAGACAAACTCGCCGGGATGTATTTTAAGTTTCACGCCTCTCAGTGCGGGAACCTCCACTGCGCCCATCTGATAGGTCTTTCCAGCATCATCCAACTCAATTATAGGTTTTGTCTTTTGCATAATATCACGTCAATTAACACGGCTATTTGATTTTCGGCAGCTGCTATCTGCGGTCTCTGCGCCCTCGAGCATTTGAATAAGAGAACCTATCACATTCTCAAAAACAAGAACCTGCTTTTGGTATGCCTTGATAATTTGCAGTTCGTCTTTTGATGCCTTTGATTTTTCAGACCCGTATTTTTTAATTATATTTGGAAGCTCTTTTTTTGTTTTGGTAATCACTAATTCATGCTTTCGCTGCATAATCTGCATTATGGTTTTAATCATATCTTTTTCCATGTAAAAATAGACTTTTCTTGATCCCGGCTTTTTCATACGCTTTACAAGCCCTGTGCGCACAACTATCTTCATTGCAGTGCTCACTGCAGAAAGGCTGTATCCTGTCATCTTTGCAAGATCTTCAAGAGCAACCTCTTCAGGCTCAATAAACAGTGTTCCGACAATCTTTGAAGTCAACTCGTCAAAGCCATCGACCTGACAGTTCTTTGAAATAAGGTCTATGAATTCATCTCTCGGCAATATTGTCATAATTATGCCTGGTTTTCAATTTTCTTAACTTTCAGTAATTTATGAAAGTTAT
The DNA here is from genome assembly GCA_048635325.1 of Candidatus Bathyarchaeota archaeon. Taxonomy (GTDB): domain Archaea; phylum EX4484-52; class EX4484-52; order EX4484-52; family B79-G9; genus JAFCBV01. The sequence continues at coordinate 2,692 of JAIVYS010000023.1, read as the reverse complement.
TGTTCCTGAAAGTATTTATATTTTATGCGCACGAACGCCTGTTTGTTGCTGTTTTAAGATTGTTAAAACTACGCTGCGAATACATATCATGAACCCGGAACCTATGTCTTCGCAAAAAGTAATGCGATATTACCTTCGCCCTGAAATACTTGAAAAGCTTTTTTCATTATCTGCCGGGCGCGAAGTAGTGCCGGTTTATGCAGCAAGAGGATTTGGATCAAGACCATCGATTGTGCAGTTCCCGGGAGACCTTGAGCACATGATACGACGCGGTGCCACAAGCTTTCACTGCTCAATCGAGCACTGGAAAAATCCTCTCGCTCTTGCCAACCAACTCAAAAAGCAAGAGATGAATGCGCTTCGCTCTGGCTGGGACCTTGTCCTTGACCTTGACTCAAAAATGGATCTTGTGCCTGCAAAGATTGCCGCAGGCCTTGTGGTGCGCGCACTCAAAGAGCACGGAATAAGCACTGTGTCTGTCAAGTTTTCCGGCAGGCGCGGCTTTCATATAGGCGTGCGCATGGAATGTATGCCAAAAAACATAAACAATATCTCTCTTGCAGCATCATACCCTGATACGCTCCAGAAAATTGCCCACTACATAAAGCAGAACATAAAGGATGCGCTTCTTGAGGAATTGATATCTTTTGACAAAAAGCTTGAAGAAAAATTAAAGGGCGACCCGTATGAAGCTGTCGAGATTGAGGAAAACTGGTCCAACCGCCACTTATTCAGGATGCCTTATTCTTTTAATGAAAAAACATGGCTTGTTAGCGTTCCGATAGACCCTGAAAAAATACATGAATTCGCGCCAGAGCATGCACAGCCTGAAAAGGTTTCTGGAAAACTTGGTTTTCTGGATTCGTTTGAAGAAGGCTCTGCAGAAACGCTGGTTGCAAATGCTCTTGAATACCGGGACATAAAACCCGTTGAAAAAAAGAAGGGCTATGAAAAAATTGCCGAGCACCTCCTTGACGGGCACGGGGTCGTTCAGATGGTCAAAAGGAAAGCAACAAACGAAGAAATGCACAAGTCTTATGCGCGCCTCACAGCAGAAGAGCTTGAGGGGGAGGTAGCCTCGTTCAAAAAGACTGATTTTGCGCCTGCGCGCATGGGTAAAAGGGTGCCTGAAGAGTTTTTCCCTCCGTGTATAAAAAAAGGTATGAACGGCATGGAGGATGGCAGAAAACGGTTCCTGTTCATACTGATAAACTTTCTTAAAAGCTCTGGCTGGGCAATGAAAGAAATAGAGGAAAAAATTGAAGAATTCAACAAAAACAACCCGGAACCCATTGACGAATCTTATGTTCGCGGGCAAGTATCTTATGCCGCCAAAAGAACAGATAGTTTCCCGCCGCCTAATTGCGCAGCTGCGGGGTATTACAATGATTTGAAGATATGCGAACCGGATAATATTTGCGCAAAGATAAAGAATCCTCTTGGATATGCGTTTTTCATGGGCATGAAGCCGAAAAAGAAAAAGAAAACTTCGCGAAAACCTATAAAACATTCAGCGCAAAAGAAGAAACCTCCGGGGCCTTAGGGTAGCTTGGTCATCCCTCCAGCTCGGGGAGCTGGGAACCTGAGTTCAAAATTTTGCTGGCTTGAAAAACATATCAAGCCACAAATGAAAATCTCAGAGGCCCCATCTGGTAAAAACAGATTGAACCAAGAACAAATTGTTGACAGAATGTATTCGTGCTTCCTCTGGAGGCACTAATTTTTTTCCGTCAACGCTTTTTTGTTTGAGCCAGCCGAGCAGTTTGAACGGTGAAAATAAAAAAGGGTTGGGCCGGTAGATCAGCTGGTAGATCGCTGCGTTCGCAACGCAGAGGCCTCGGGTTCGAATATGGTTAAGTTAATTGACTTTTCCAACGAGATTCCCGACCGGTCCATAAAAAGTATAAAGAATCTTATAAACAGATATTATCCAATAACCAACTTTTGACAGAATGTATTTGTGTCTCCTCTGGAGGCACTTTTTCTTTCCGTCAACGGTTTCTTTGGCGAGCCATCGCCTTAACTGCTGGCGAGCTAAAGAAAGGGTTGCGCCGATAGTCTAATGGTATGATTTGAGCTTCCCAAGCTTGAGGTCCGGGTTCGATTCCCGGTCGGCGCATGGTGACACTAAAATCGAGATGCCCAAAGCATATTTTCATTTTTGTTGTAATGATGTGGATGAACGCATAATAGTAAAAGCAGTATGCACGATTCGTCGATCCTTGGAAGTTCCTAATATCTTATTGCATAATTCCAGTATCATGCCATGAAACAGTAAATAACCAACTACATCAAGCTACAAGGCATATGAAGGACAATGAGTGCTTCTGACGAATAATAAAGAACGACTCTTCGGTCATGATGGTCTCGCATTATCTCGAATAGATTACAAAATAAAGTTATTTAATACAGGAAACAAAAAAGCGCATATGAAAATCACAACTTCGATATTAATAATATCCTTTATTGTACTGCTTTCTGGATGCGTAGATCAACAAACAGAAACCCCCATTTGCGGGGATGGAATTTGTGTAGAAAATGAGATATGTCAGGAAGATTGTCAAATAGAAATTGAAATGAGCGCGGAAAATATTTACAAGAAATACAAAGACTCTGTCTTTTACATAGACATGTACTGCAATCTTACTTACATATCTCATTTTCTACACAAATTCCATCCCCGCAAATGGGG
>JAIVYS010000022.1:0-11598 GCA_048635325.1 Candidatus Bathyarchaeota archaeon | reverse complement strand
GGTTGTAAAACCCATTGCAGGGAAGACAATGATTATGAGGCGCTCGCGCGGGTTTGTCCCAATACCTCTTGAGCTTGAAACAAACAGTCCTGTGCTTGCACTTGGCAGCGACAGCATGAACACATTCTGTCTTGCAAAGGACGGAAAGGCGGTGCTGTCCCAGCACATAGGAACCTTGTCAAGCCCGGAAACATTCTTGCGCTACAAGCAGGAAATTGAAAGTTTCATAAAGCTCTATAATTTTCAACCCAAAATCATTTCGTGCGACATGCACCCGGATTATAATTCAACAGCATTTGCAGAAGAGCTTGCCAAAAGGTTTTCTGCAAAGCTTGTTCCTGTGCAGCATCACATCGCGCACGCAGAATCGTGCGCCCGCGAGCACGGGCTTTTAGATTATGCGGCAATTGTGTGCGACGGTTCCGGGCACGGGCTTGACGGCAAAGTGTGGGGCGGGGAAATTATAGTGAATGGCAAAAGGGAAGGGCATCTGGAAGAGCAAGTGGTGCCGGGTGCCACGTCGGCAGTGCTTTATCCAAAGAAAATGCTTTTTGGAGTGCTGAACAAATTCCTGAGCGCGCAGGAGATTTCAAAAGTTGCCAAAATAGCACCTGATGAGTGCATAGTTCTTGAGAAACAGGTTGCAGAAAACTTCAATTGTATTCGCACCACAAGCACAGGCAGAATTTTTGATGCCGCGTCAGCGCTTCTTGGATTTTGCAGCAAAAGAACTTATGACGGCAGGCCTGCAATGCTTCTTGAGGCAAACTCGACAAAGCCGCTTGACGTTTCCCTGAAGACAAAAGCAAATGTGCTTTTGACAACACCTTTGTTTGAGTATCTTGTCGAAAACATTGATAGAGACAAGTCCCGCCTTGCTGCAACAGTGCAGCAGTATATTGCAGAGGGGATGCATAAGATAGCGGCGCAGTACAAAAAACCAATTGTCTTCTCGGGTGGGTGCGCATACAACCGCATAATGGTAGAATACATGGTTTCAAAAGGGGCTTATGTAAATGAGAAGGTGCCTGCGGGCGACGGAGGGCTTTCTTTTGGGCAGGCAGCGTTTTGTGCGCCAAAACAGCAGAATCCGGCGGATATGTAGATTTTAATAGGTTCATGCCCCATGATATTTATGCCTGACAAGTGCACAAAGTGCGGTAAGATTCACCCGGATGATGCGCCCTATCTCATCAATGGGTGTGATAAGTGCGGTGGAAAATTCTTTTTCTATGTGCGGCCTGAATTGTTGGAAGAAGCTGAACAAGAAGTGTCTTTGCTTTCAAGAAAAGACATGAAAGAAATAGAGGATGACATAAGGGATATAGTTTCCGGTGACGGCATAAAGAAGGACGACACAGTTGTCCTTGACCTTGAAGCAATAAGGGTCATACGCCCCGGAAAATACCAGATTGATGTCACGAACCTTTTCAACCAGAAGCCGATTGTAGTGCGTGTCGGTGCAGGCCGCTACGAGATAGATCTCTCAACTCTTATGACTAAAATCAGCAAAAAGAAGTAAATCACACGTACAGCATGAGTTCTTCAGGGTTCTTTTCAATCTTTGTTATTATGTGCGCAGGCCCTATCACGGTCATCCCTCGTTTTTTTCCTGTGGTCAGCTGAAACACAAGCCCCCTGATTTTTTCAAAAAGAGTGCTGTCTTTTTCAGGAGATATGTCGATTGAGCTAAGCTCAATTCCGGTAAATTTTTCAGAAACTTTTTCCATTGTTTTTTTGATGAGTTCTGCTTCCTGTTCCGGCTTAAGCTTGGCGTCTATAAGTATTATTGTGTCTTTTTGAAGGTCTTTTAAAAGGCTCTTGAAACTATCGCCCTCTGTTTTTTCATAGGGAATAAATTTTATTTTGAGCTTAATCTTAATCACCTTCAGAGCGTTTTGAAAAGCTTTGTGTAAAGATCTTTCATATTTTTGTTGTTTTTTGCGCTTATGCCTATGACTTCGTATTGAGGAAATGCCTCACGTATTCGTTTCAGGTTGGACTTTTTCAGGTCTGTCTTGTTTCCCACAATGATGACAGGAGTTTTTCTGGCATCAAGGTTTCCAAGAAGCGTGATGTTTACCTGATTTATGGGGTCTTGTGTTGAATCAATAACAACAAGAACCAGGTCCATCTTGTCAAGCCACTTTATTGACTCAATAACACCTTTTGTCGCCTCTTTTGCCCTTTGCTTTGACTCTTTTCTTTTCATCCCGTATCTCAGGAAGTCCTCAAAGTCGATTTTTGTGGCAATTCCCGGGGTGTCCACAAGATTGAAATTCAGTGACTTGCCGTTGTGCTCCATTGTAATTTTTTCTTTCACTTGTATTTCGCGCGTTTCATGGGGGATGACAGACGCCTTGCCAAGCTCTTCCCCGAGCCAGTCAAGGCATATCCTGTTTGCAAGTGTTGTCTTGCCGGCATTTACCGGACCGTAAAGGCCTAGTTTTATATCCGGTTTCTTCCTGAATATTTTTGAGAGCAGGGAACTGAAAGTATTTTTTATGTGGCGGTGTATGCCGCTTATTGAGGAAAGCATAAAATATACTTGGTGTTGCCGTATATAAACTTATGTCATGGTGCGTTTGCCTGTCTTTTGAGCTAAAAAGGGTATTGGAGCAGATAGATTTGTTGGAATCATCAACATTTTATATAGTTAAAATACAATTCCTGTTTATGAGACGCCCGAACATAATGGTGTTTGTAGGCATTGCGCTTCTTTTTTATGCGGCGTTGCTTGCATATTTTAATGCAGGCGAGATTTTTCGTGCAGCAAAAAACTTTGATGTTTTTTATATCGTCCCAATTATTTTTTTGATATCAATGTCATATTTTTTTAAATTTTCAAGATGGGCTTTTTTTCTAAGAGGGGCTGGAGTTACGACTCCTAATAAAAACCTGTTTTTGATTTTTGTGTCGTCTCTTTCAATGCTGATAACACCCGGAAAGGTCGGCGACGTGCTGAAATCATACCTTCTGAAGAAGAAATTCGGGTACGAGCAGAGAAGGACACTCCCTGCAGTCGTGCTTGAGCGCATAACTGATTTGCCAGCACTTGCGATTTTATCTGTTGCAGGAGCATATTCCGTTTATCAAAACAAACTCATAGTATTTCTGCCTTTCATTGTTCTGTTTGCCTCGCTCTTTGCAATCAAGAGCAATACTTTTTTAAGGAAAATACTGGGCTTTATTGGCAGCCACGCCCGCACAAAAAAATACAGCAAAAGCTTTGAAGAATTATATCAAAATCTGCGCGCGTCAGCAAGCTACAAGAACCTGCTCACAGGAACCCTGCTAGGCATTGTGGCCTGGACTGCAGAAGGTCTTCTGTTTTATGCACTCCTTATTGGCCTTGGCCTGCAGGTAAGCCCTCTTTTAGCAATATCAATATATGCTATTTCCGTAATTGTCGGGGTGCTCTCTTTTATTCCGGGTGGTATTGGGGCAAGCGAGGCAAGCATGTTCGGCCTCCTGATTGTTGCAGGAATTTCAAAGCCAGAGGCTCTTGCAGCAACAATAATATTTCGCGCCATTACATTGTGGCTTTCACTGGCTATAGGGTCTTTGGTGCTGTCAGGCATAAACAGGACAAAAGGCGCAGGGGATTAAAAAGAATCACCTGCAAAAATCAAGAATATAATAATTAAGAACAATATGTAGTTTGTTGTGGTCTTTTGATAAATAAAGAAACAGGTAAAAAGGTAAAGAACAGTGTAGTATCTTTTTTCAAGGACAGGCACAACATTATCATAGTTGCGATATTCATTTTCGCTTTTGCGCTGCGTTTTAATTATGCATTTATGTCAGGTATGTGGGTTGACGAAGGGCGCTATGCTGTAATAGGGAGGGCGCTTCTTGACCATCCTTTTGATTATAGCACTATGATGCATGGCACGATTACAGCATTTCCTCCTGTTTTTCCATACATGCTGTTTTTTTCACAGGCAATTTTCGGGGCAGGGGACTTTGCTGTCCGCATAGTTAATCCAATTCTCGGGGCGCTGTCGGTTCTACTGATATATGCCCTGGGGCGCGTCATGTTCAACCGGAATGTTGGTTTGTATGCCGCAGCACTTATGGCGGTTTCACCTCTTGTGCTTTTTTTCAGTGAGCGCGTGCTTCTTGAAACGCCGATGGTTTTTTTCGGCCTTAGTACACTCTTTTTATTTTACTATGGTTACGAGCGAAAAAAAAACATGTTTCTTTATGCATCAGGAATCTTCTTTGTTCTCGGATTCCTTACAAAGCAAGCTGTTTTATTCATTCTTCCGGCAATAGGGCTATATCTCATATATTCGAAAAAGTGGGCATGGCTTAAGGAGAGGCGCATATGGATTACTATTGCAATAATGCTTTTGGTTATGATGCCGTGGGCCTTAAGAAGTTACTCCCATTGCGGATCTTTTTCATGCGAGGCATCTTTTGCAATGAGCTGGTTTAGTTCAGAGGGCGGCGGCCTTGACGTTGTGCGCGATTATTTTTACTACATAAACCTGACGCCATTTACACTGACCACAGGCGTATTGATTTTATCCTTTTTTGGGCTCATCCCTTTAATTAACGGGCGAAAGAAAAAAGAGTATTTGTTGATACTGTCGTTTGCCCTCATGATACACATCATTTTTGCCATAACCGCTGTAAAGGTTCCGCGTTACATACTTCTTGCCGTACCCATACTAATCCTCCTTGCTGCAGAAGGTCTTGACGAGATATCAAGGCAGATTGCCGGGAAAGAACGAAAGTACGCTTTTCTGGTGGCATTGATAATTCTTGTTCCAGTGCTTTACCTGTCTTATAATGCCGGCACAAATATGATTGTTGAGAAGGCACCCGGATTTCTTATGCTAAAAGATGCGGGAATTTATCTTGAGAACACTCCAAAAGACACAGTGATAATGGCATCACCCCCGCAGCCTATATCCTTTTATGCCGGCGATAAGAAGATGACAACATACCCTATCAATGAAGAGGACTTGGCAGAAAAAATATACAATACCAGCACAGATTATGTGATAATAGACGCTTACGAAAGAACTCAAAGGTCGTGGATTGCATCATATATCCCGACAAGGCCCTATCTTGTTTTCGAGAAAATATTTAATCAAAATGATCAGCCGGTAGTGGCTATTTTTAAGGTGGACCAGAACAAGCTTATGATTGAGCTTCAAAATAAGACTGTGGTGGTAGAATAAAGAAAAAAAAAGTTTCTGTGATAATTCCTGCGCTCAACGAAGAGAAAACAATAAGCAAGGTTGTCCGGGATTTCAAGCGAGATATGAAAGGCGCGGACATCATTGTTTATGACGGGAATTCGACGGACTCTACTTGCCGTAAGGCAAAAGCCGCAGGGGCAAAGGTGTTTGTGCAGAAAGGCTGCGGCAAAGGGGCTGCAATGCGCGAGATTCTTGAAAACATAGATACAGACATATACTTATTCGTAGATGCGGACGACACATACCCTGCGGAAAGCGCAAAAAGCATCATTGCGCCAATATTAAAGGGTGAAAGCGACATGGTGGTCGGGACAAGGACCCGCCGTGAGCGCGGTGCAATGAGTGCGCTGCATGTTTTCGGCAATCGCATAATTACCGGCACAATAAATCTTTGTTTTGGAACCCACTTTAAAGATGTTCTTTCCGGATACAGGGCCTTGAGCAGGGAGGTTGCAAAGGATTTGTATTTGGCATCATCCGGTTTTGAGGTTGAGACCGAATTGACCATAAACACGCTTATCAAGAAGTATCGCATCGTCGAGGTTCCGGTATCATATCGCTGCAGGCCAAAAGGAAGCGCATCAAAACTTGGAAGCTTTGCTGACGGATACATTATCTTTTTTACGATTCTTTCACTTTTCAGGGATTATCGCCCGCTTCTTTTTTTCGGCACCATGGCAGCAACTCTGTTTACTGTAGGAGGGGTCATTGGCTTGGCTGTTGTAGTTGAGTGGCTTCAGACAGGGCTTGTTTTGAGAATACCCTCTGCAATCCTTTCAACATTATTTATCCTGACAGCCATACAGCTCGCGTCAGTTGGCATGAGCATGGATATGATGAAAAACAATATGCGTCGCCTTAATTACGAAATAAGAAAGGCGAATAAGAAAAAGTCTATTAAATCATGAATTATTGTTTTTCAAGAACCACTATGAGAGAGAGCCCGATTTTTTTCCTGAGTATGTTTTTTTCAAAAAGTTTCAATCCCGGAACAATTGCATTTAAAAACCGCATTTTATTATTGTTTATTATTGTTTTTTTTAGTATGTTTCCGTTTAGATACCAGCCGAATATGGATATGAAATTGAAGTAAAATATTTTGTTTATTTTAAATTTTGTCATTGAGACTTTTTGTATTATTTCTTTTTTCGTATATCTCCTGTGATGCCCAAGTGACTCATCCAAACAGTTGTACAAAAATTTATGCGCAGGGACAAGAACAACGAATCTGGAATTTCTTTCCAAAAGAGCATACATATTGTTTAGTGCCGCAACATCGTCTTCAATATGCTCAATAACATTTAGCGCAATCGCGGAATCCACTTTATGCTTAATGTTTTTGAAGTCAGAGAGGTTTTCAAGATTTAGTTTTATGCAGCTGACATTTTTGTTGTCCTGAAATCTTTTCTTTAAGCCAGTGACATAGTTTTTATCTACGTCGGAAAAGGTTATTTTGCTGTCTTTAAAATCACGTGCAATCTTTTCCGAGTATGTGCCTATGCCGCTTCCGATTTCAAGTATGTTCTTGCGAAGATATGGCTTTACTTCGGAGTACATCCAGTCAGTAAACTTGTCTGCATCTTCAATGGTTTTTAAATTTTGATTTCCATCGCGAGAATATATGTCTGCCATAATATCTTGTCCGCCTAAAAAACCTATTTAATACCTTGTTTTAATAAGTCTTATATGCACCTCTGGCTTGACATAACAAATTCTCCCCATGTCCTTTTCTTTGCACCGATTGTAAAGGAGCTTGAAAAGAAAGGGCACAAAGTGCTGATTACATCGCGCGAGCACTCGCAGACAACAGGGCTTCTCAAGCTTCACAGCATGAAAAGCACTGTTGTCGGAACGCATGCAGGCGTGTCCCTGATCAGCAAGGCGCTTTATGTGCCTGTGCGCGTATTCTCACTAATAAAATTTCTCAGAAAAGAAAAAATAGATGCCTGCGTTGTCCACCAGTCCTTTTACGGCATATTGGCAGCATTCTTTCTTGGCATTAAAAAGCGCGTCTACATTTTTGACAATGAGAAAGCATTTTTCCAGAACATCCTTGCAATACCTTTTGCAACAAAGGTGCTTTGCCCTGAAGCGGTAGCGCAGGACAGGATGTTTTTCAGGAAACTCAAGAAATATCCCGGGATAAAGGAAGCGGTTTACCTTTCTGATTTTAAGCCGGACAAAAAGATTGTCAAGAAGTTCGGTCTTTCGCAAAAAAATAAGCTGATTGTCATGCGCCCTGAACCGTATTCCGCAGCATATTATTCTGAAGGCAAAAACGTGCTTTATCCGTTGATAAAAGAGATTATTGAAAAAAAGAAAACATGGCAGGTTGTTGTTATCCCGCGCGACAAAAAACAAAGAAGTGCATTCAAAAAAGCATTCAACAAAAAGATTACCGTTGCAGAAGAGGCAATTGATACCCCCTCCCTTATGGCTTTTGCAGACGCTGTTGTCGGCGCAGGCGGTACAATGAATCGCGAGGCAGCGGTTCTTGGCGTTCCTGTAATTTCTTTATACAGGGGCGGGCTTCTTGCATCAGATAAGTGGCTTATTAAAAGAGGGCTTATGGCTCATAAGGATGTTGCGTGTATCGAGGACATAGATTTTTTGCTTGAAAACAAAAAGAAGAAAATAAATATCAAAAACGGGCAAAAAGAGGTTATTTCTGAGATTCTGAAGTGAATAAGGGGTCCTGAACAATCCTATTTTAAAAATGCGCAGCAAAAATATATCGGTGATATAATTCTAATAGGCGAAGTATTCGGGAAAGCAGGCACAAAATCATTTGGGTTCCGGGCATACAAGGATATAAAGAACCTTGACTTTGTCGCGATAAAAGGGACTGATGATGATTGGATTCTTGCCCAGATTGACGGTGTAGAGTCGCATCCTGACGGAAAGACAATTGCAAACTGCGCAATTATAGGGGTGCGAAAAGGCGGGAATCTTTCCGGGCTCAAGACTCCTGTAAAGCCATCATCTTTGGTATATAGTGCAGACAAAAAAATCATACAGGAGACTCTTGATCTTCCAAAGGGAGGCCTTTATCTTGGAAAGCTTGATGCAAACAAAGATGTTTCTGTATTTGTTGATGCCGGAGAGCTTGTATCAAAGCACTTATGTGTTCTTGCGCAGACAGGCAGCGGAAAATCATACGTGACAGGCGTGATTGTTGAGGAGCTTCTTGAGAAAAAAATCCCTGTTGTTGTCATAGACTCGCATGGCGAGTATGTTTCGCTTGGTGCAGAAAACCAGAACCCAAAAGAGATAGAGAAAATGCAGGAGTTTGGCATAAGCCCGAAAGCGTACAAGGTGCGCGAGTACAGCACAGACTCAAGAGTGAATCCCGGGGCAGAGCAGATTACGTTTTCTGACAAAAACCTTGAGGCAACTGAGATAGCATCCATGTTTCCTGCAAAGGCAAGCGCATCGCAGACAGGCGTTCTTTATGCAGCAGTGCTTGAAGCAAAAAGAAAGGGTGAGTACAACCTTGCAGACATAATAGAGATTGTAAGCGCAATGGAAGGCGCGTCCAAATGGACTGTAATAAACATGCTTGAGGTTGTCCGGGCAACAAACCTTTTCACTGATGACCCGACTCCGCTTAAAGATATTGTCAAGGCAGGCACAGCATCAATAATTAATTTGCGGGGCGCATCCCCCGAGATACAGCAGGTCGTGGTGCACCGCCTTGTGGAAAAGCTTTTTGAGCAAAGAAAAATAGGGCGCATCCCCCCGCTTTTTCTCATAGTTGAAGAAGCGCATAATTTCTGCCCTGAAAAAGAGGTTCGCATGTCCTCAAAGATACTGCGCACAGTCGCAAGCGAGGGGCGAAAGTTCGGCTTCGGCCTGTGCATAGTTTCGCAAAGGCCTGCGCGCGTTGACAAGAACATCCTGTCGCAGTGCAACACCCAGGTAATACTTCGCGTAACAAACCCGAATGACCTGAAGGCAATAGCTTATGCTGAGGGCATAAACAAGAGCGTTGAAAAGGAGATACGAAACCTGTCCACAGGGACTGCGCTCATGCTCGGGCGCGAGGTACCGCTTTTTGTGAATGTGCGCATCAAGCGCACAAAGCACGGCGGGGTGACTGTTTCTGTCACTGACCAGAAGAAGGTGATTGACACAATAATTTCATTTGACTGTCTCGAGCAGGCAGCATTCAAAAAACACGGCAAGATTAAAAAAGTCTATTATCCTATCTGGCTTGTTGAGTCAGCAGGCGAGAGCTTCATTATTGACGGCATAAAGGGAAGGCTGATGCGCCATGAAAAGGGCTGGCTTGCGGGCGCGCCTGTTGAGTTTTCAGAGGCTAATGCAGAGAGCCTGAACTCAATGAAAGATGCTGCAAAAATCGAATATCCAACTAAAATGGTTGCAGCAGACGGCGAGCTTCTGCAGTTCAAGGTATTGAAAATGGATATTGCCGGAACCGCATCTGCTGTGTTCGGAAAGACAGCGTCAGTAAAAGAGGCATACTACCCGTATTTTGTCGGGCAGAATGTGATGATAGACGGCGTCACAGGCACAGTCAGGGACGCAGGATAAACTATTGGTGTGATTGATGACAAAAAAACACGACTACTACGAAACTCTCGGAGTATCAAAAGACGCAAGTGACGCAGACCTGAAAAAGGCTTTCCGCCACATGGCAAGAAAATACCATCCTGATGTCAACCAGGGCAACAAGGAATCCGAGAACAAGTTCAAGGAAGTCAACGAGGCATTCGAGGTTTTGCGCGACCCGGAAAAGCGCGCCCAGTACGACCAGTTCGGCCACGCAGCATTCGGGCAGGGCATGGGCGGAGGCGGCGGAGGGTTCCGGGGTTTCGGCGGCGGAGGCGCATCATTCGAGGACTTATTTTCAAACTTCGGGGATATATTCAATGTTTTCTCAGGCGGGCGCGAGAGAAAAAGGAGCGCTGCAAGAAACGGCTCTGATTTGCGCTATGACATGGAGATGACACTTGAGGACGCTTTCAAAGGTGTGGCTAAAAAGAAAATAAAGGTGCCTCGCTTCATGCAGTGCAAGGCATGCGGCGGAAAGGGCGCTGACAGGAAAGAAGGCATGAAAAAGTGCGTGCGCTGCAACGGCGCAGGCGAGATACGCCAGGTCAGAAACAGCCTCTTTGGCCAGATGGTGAGTGTTGCAACCTGCCCTGAATGCCATGGCGAGGGCGAAATTCCTAAGAAAATTTGTGGTGAGTGCAGGGGCGCAGGGCGGCTAAGGGTCGAGAGATCAATAGAAGTCACGATTCCAAAGGGCGCTGAAAACGGCATGTATCTCAAACTTGCCGGAGAAGGTGACTCAGGCATCAAGGGTGGCGAGTCAGGAGATCTATATGTTGCACTGAATGTGAGCGCGCACGAAATATTCGAGCGGCACGGAAATGATCTTTTTTGTAAAATAACAATACCTCTTTCAATGGCAATCTTTGGCGGTGATGTCAAAGTGCCTACAATCAAAGGCAGCGCAGACATGAAAATACCTGCCGGCACGCAGAGTCACACAGTTTTTCGCCTCAAGGGGCAGGGGATGCCGCAGATACACTCAAACCAAATAGGCGACCTTCTTGTAAAAGTGACTGTAGAGATACCAAAAGGCAAGGGAAAAAGCGAGCAGGATATAGCTGAAATTCTTAAGGCTGATGGAAAGGCAGAAGTGAATAAAGGGTTTTTTGAGAAGATGAAAGAACGATTCGCTTAAAGACATGCAGTTGGAAAATAACAATATCTCTTTTTCTTAGGGTTTCTTGGAAAACTCTTTTAATTGGTGTTAATTCAATTGAGTTATCGCACGACTGGAAGAGGGCGTGTCCCTGCAGGACATAATGGCTTTTGCAGAGCAAAAGAACTAATAGGGCTATATGCCCTACATAAACAAATTATTAAACCATCGTCGTTAATTATTTGTGTAGTTCTCATTGACATATGTGATATATATGCCCGAAAAAGACAAAAATGAGGTTCATTTTGAAGTTGACTCAAGAGTTCTTCTGCAACTCGGAGAAAAACTCATAACGAATAAGTCAATTGCTCTAGCGGAGCTTGTAAAGAATTCTTATGATGCTGATGCAACTTATGTCCGTGTCTATCTAGAGAATGTAAAGGGTCTTAATGGAACAATAATTGTTGAAGACAAGGGTCACGGTATGAGCCTTCCTGCCTTTAAAAAAACATGGATGAGAATAGCCACAATAGACAAGGAAGAAAATCCCGTCTCCATGAAGTACAAGCGCGAGAAATCTGGAGAAAAAGGCATTGGACGTCTTGCATGCAGGAGACTCTCAAAGGAATTGACGTTGAAATCTGTTGCCTACAACACCGAAACAAAAAGAATGGAAGAGTTGACAGCAACTTTTGACTGGAGGATGTTCAA
>JAIVYS010000021.1:0-11607 GCA_048635325.1 Candidatus Bathyarchaeota archaeon | reverse complement strand
CAAACTTTTCTTTCCTTCGCCACCCGTTGGTTTGATGGCTCGCAAAGAAAAGTTTGATCAAAAGAAAAAGCGCCCTAAAGGGCGCGAATACAGGCAAACTAGGCAATTGTGATGGGTCTTTGGCTGCCAAAAGAGGTCACAAATAGGGGCATTTAACGCTATTCTGCTTTGTCTGCCGGGCGGTACTGGCTCTTTTTGGCCATAAACGCGCTCACAGACATTGCAATGGTTGAGAAGAACCTTTCCGAGCGGTTGGAAAGCTTGTAAAAATCGTGTTCTGCAGGCTCTATTAGCCCCACCCCAATAAGCTTGTTTATCATGGTGTAATAGGTGGTTTTAGACAAGTTATTTTCCCGGCAATACTTATCCCAGTCCTGGCGCGCAAAACGGCCTTGTTCGCCCTTCTCGCGCAGGTTTTTGAGGAATTTCATGGCATGTTCAGGCAGATCCAGGTTCTTTTTCCCCCGGTATAATAGCTGCAATAATGACTCAAAATCAGGGGTATCAAGCGGTCGAACCGCGATCGTTGTCTGGTATCTTTTCGGAGCCTTAGGCATAGAATCAAACAATTATTGGTTTTCAGTGTTTATATCTGTTCCTATATTGTATGAAACAACATTCAAAAAACATGGCTTCAGTAAAACGTATCGTTCTAAACACTATATGAATACGCCATTCTGGTAGCGCATAATGGGTATATCATGGGAAGTTGGGGTAAAAGTAGCAAAACAGTATATTTCATATCACATATACCATGAATGGATGTAATTGAGATGTTAATGAATCAATATGTTTTCATAGTTAAAGTAGATAATGGTAATATTATGTTATTCGTACATATCAATATATCGATTTTTGGTGTAAAAATTTTGTTGAAATTTTATTTTGTGATCGAAGAAATAAGTGGTGAAAAAAGCAACTAAAAACTCACTTTTTGTGAGGGTTCCAAAAAGTAACAGAAAAGGATTTGATGTTGTGACTTAGCTATAGGGCGTCCTTATACTCAATCTCGCAAATTGAGTTTTTCTTAATCAAATTCTTTACACGCTCAAGGCGCCTGTTGTACTCAGACATTTTTTTGTATGCGCGCGCAACCTCATAGAATCCGATAAGTATAAGCACAGAGCCAATAAACTGAAATATAAGTTCTCCGAAGAACTTTGCGACAACAAGCCCTATGCCTATGAACGCAAGCCCTGTCTGGATAAATGAGAGCATAGTCCTTTGCTTTGCAAGAAGGGTCTGCTCCTCTGAAAGAATAAACTGTGCTGTTACTTTGTCAAGCTTTTTTGAGGCCATGAACAAATAAAGGCAGAATGAGTATATTAATGTTTAGTTGCCCTTTGCGTTTTCCTGCATTTTCTTCATGTATTCTGTAAGAGTTGCGCGAAGTTTCTCATTAGAGAGCGCAATAATCTTCGCTGCTGCCAGGGCAGCGTTTTCAGCCTTCATAACTGCCATAGGGCATACATTTGAGGGCATCCTTAGTGTGGAGTGGATATCAACTGAATATTCCTCATCGCTTTTGAATGGAGGGCATGCGATTACAGGTTTTGTGGTATTTCCTGCCACAACCCCTGAAAGACCGTTTGAGCGCCCTGCAACAGTAATATAGACGAGGTTCGGGTGCTTTGCCTCTGCATCCTGCATGACCTGCAGAAGATGCGCAGGCGCCTTATGCGCTGATGCGATTTTTGTGTCAGCTGCCACACCGAGTTCTTTTAGCTTGCCTGAAATCTTTTCTCCGAATTCAGAGTCTGATTTTGAGCCAAGAATTATTTGTATCATTTAACCACCTAGAATTTTTCTCCTGTAATGCGCTCAAACATCCGCACATACATGTCTGAAACTTCTTTTATAACATTTTCAGGCAGTGCCGGTATGTCCGGCTCAGGAATCCCTGTTGCGCGCGCATCCTCAAGTTCTTTGAAATAGCCTATTTTTCGGTAATACTGGCGCACGAATTCCTTGCTGCACTCCTTGACTTTGCAATCCCCTTCTGGATCACTGCACTTTGTTGCGTCCGCTTCCCACCAGCGATCCTCATCAAGTGTGCCAAAGCCGTCTATAACCATAATCTCCCTGTTTTCGTCAAACGCAAATTCCTTTTTGCCGTCAACGTGAATTAGCCCTTGCTTTGCCGCAGTTATGGCGACCAATTCGTCGATTTTCAGGACAACGTTTTTTAGGTCTTCAAGCTCTTCCGGTGTGAGCCCTGAAATCTTAAGAGCCTCCTCTTCAGTAAGAAGCCGGTCAACAGGCTCGAGCTTTGTTGTGAACTCAATCATTGGCTTTGGCAGCTTTGCGCCGTATTCAGTTGTCTCTCCATCAGCAAAGCCAAGCTCTTTGGCAGACACTTTGCCCTTGCTTATCCTGTCAAAAAGCGAGCCTGCAACATAATGGCGGCATATCACTTCAAGAGGTATCAGATAGTTTTTTGTGGTAGAATCAATTTTGTCGTAGTCGCGTATTATGTCAACGCGCTTGACAATCATCCTTTTCGGGCTGTCAAGGCGCACGAAATGGCTTTTTATTCCGATTTCCTTAAGTTTTTCAAACCAGAACGCGCTCGTCCTGCACAGGGACTCGCCCTTGCGCGGGATTAAAGACGGGATTATCTTATCAAAAACAGAAATCCTGTCACTAAAATCAAAGAGGAGAGTTTTTTCCTCGTCCTCGAAGACGTCTTTTACTTTGCCTTGTGAAATAGGTTGCATATGTAAAGCTAGGGGTGAAATTTTATATGGATATCTTCACATTTCTTCAAGTGCATCAATCCCAAGCAAACTGAGCCCTGATGCAAGAACCCTCCTTGTTGCGCGAACAAGTGCAAGGCGCGCATCCTTAAGCCCGTCTGTTTCTGCTTTCAGCACAGGCACTTTCTCATACATTGTATTGAATGCGTCAGCAAGCTCGTGTATGTATGTTGCGACAAGGTGCGGTTGAAGACTTGCAGATGATGATTCAACAACACTCGGGAAGAGCGCAAGCTTTTTCATGACCGCAAGCTCTTCTGTTTCCTTAAGCAGTGCAGCATCAAACTTCTTTACAGGTTTCCCTTTTTTGAGCATTGAGTTTGCTCTTGCTGCTGTATACTGCAAATAAGGTCCGGTGTCTCCTTCAAAGCGCAATGCGTCTTTCAGGCTGAAGATGATGTTTTTCTCAGGTGAGACTTTGATAATGCCGTAGCGCACTGCTGCCACCGCGATTTTATTTGCGCGCGAAACACCTTCTTTTTTCGGTAAATCAGGATATCGTGTCTTTATCTCAACAAGCGCAGCATCAGTTGCCTCATTTATCAAATCTTCGAGAAGCACAACTTCTCCTTTTCGGGTGCTCATCTTGCCTGAGGGGAGAAGAATGAAAGAGTAGTGCACGACCTTTGGAGGCTCGTAGCCGAGAATGCGCATAACCTCTGCAAGCTGCTGGAAATACAGCTTGTGGTCCTCGCCAAGGACAACGATGTTCTTGTCCTTTGCGCGCTTTATCTTGTCAATAGTGTATGCAATGTCGCGAAGCGCGTACATCGAAGTTCTATCGCTTCTAACTACAACCATGTGTTGGTTTTCTTTAGGAAGCGTTGAGTCTTTCAGGTGCAGGACGCGCCTGTTATCGTCGTCAGTTATCACATAGCCTGTTTTTTCAAGCGCTTTCATGATACCAGGCAGTTTTTTGCCTGTGACATACTGGCTCTCATAATCGAAGACATCATAATTGATGTTCAGTTTAGAGAGGATCCCGACCTGCCCCTTTGCACATATTTCAACAATCTCGTGAAAGCGCGCGATTGTCTTTTTATCTCCGGCCTCAAGCTTGTTCAGGAGCGCGGAGATTTCTTTTTCTATGTCCGGATTTGCCTCAACATCTGCGTTTATGTCGCGGTATATCTTAAGCATGTCATTGAATGCGAGTTGTGATGTCTTTTTCCCCTCGCAGCCCATAACAAGCATTGCTATCTGCTTGCCGATGTCATTCACAAAATAGTGGGTCTCAACATCAAAGCCGGAGTAGTTTAGAACGCGCACGATTGAGTCCCCGAGTATCGCGTTCCTCGACCTGCCGACATGAGGGGATGCATTCGGGTTGATGCTTGTGTGCTCAATCAGTGCCTTCTTTTTTGCATGCTTTTTGGCGTAGTTTTCACTTATCTCTCCAAGAAGATTTGGCGCAAACACATCCCAGTTGATTGAGAAATTAACATAAGGCCCAAGTGCTTCGGCTTTTCCGATAAGGGACTTTGAAGGAATCTTTGCTGCAAGCTCTTTTGCGATTAATACGGGCGCTTTCTTCATCTCTTTTGCAAGCATAAAGCAGGGCACTGCAAGATCTGCATCAACAGATTCAGGAGGCATTTCAAAAGAAGGCTCTTTTATGCCTGTTTTTTTGAGTGCAGAGAGAACCTCGTTTTTGAATTGTTGGAATGCATGCATAAGGGGTATTGCTTCATCAAGGTTAAAATAGATTTGGACGGGTACTTACAAGCCCAACCTATCCGAAATCCCATTCATTGCTTCAACAGAAATCTCAACAAATTTGTCATAAGCAATTCCGGTTTTCTCGCACTCCATAATCATATCGCGCTTTGAGCCAGCAGCAAAGCCCTTCTTTTTGAAAGCCTTTTTCACAGTCTTGCTGGTTACATTTGAAAGCTTCTTTTCCTTGACCATTGCGCACGCAATAATCAATCCGGTCATGGCGTCTGCGGCAACCAGTATGTGGTCTATCTTTGATGCTCTTTCAGGCGCGTCCGGGTTCATGTAGTTATGCGAAAGTATGGCGCGCATTACCTCTTCAGGAACATCTGCGTCTTTTAGTATTTCCTGCGCAACAACCCCGTGTTCTACAGGATTGTCTTTTGTCTTTTCATAGTCAATATCATGCAAAAGCCCACACAAGCCCCAGAGTTCCTCGTCTTCACCTAACTCTTTTGCAGAAGCCCTCATTATCGCTTCTGTCGCAAGCATATGGTTAAACAAAAAGTCCCCTTTTACATGCTGTTTTACAAGTTCTTCAGATTCGACGCGGTTCATAAGCTTCACCCCTTTAATATATCATACCTTCTTTATCTGCATATATTGCATCTTTTGACTATTCCTAATCTTCTAATCATCTTTTAATGCTTTATACGTAAGTTAGCAATGCGGCGATGATTAGAAGATCGTCATCGGATGCATGTTCGGCCCTGAACCGCCGGATGCGCAGTTGAGGATGTGAACACCCGATGAGCCGTATTTTTACTAAAGGGCTATGAATTTGAGTTGGACTCACTAGGAGTTTTTTTTCTCCAAAGGCATTCCTCTTCTTTTAACCCGAATAGAAATAGTTTTATTACAAAAAATCCGATAATAGCACCCATCAATCCGCCCCACAAATAGATGCTGTTATCTGTAAAGACGTGCCTTTCAGGAGGAAATAATTCCCCTCCAGGATAAAAATTCCAATGTATGTCAAAGACATACAGAGCCAGAACTGCGACAATAAATGAAACTGCCAGAAAGACGAAATCCGCAATTATCTCTTCTTTTTCTATTTTTGTTTTTCGTAATTTCTTAATCATTAATTAGCATGTATGGTTAGGCATCATATTTATTAGTAACGGCTTATAACGTGACTCGATTTAATCGGGATATTAACAGAGAGAACTTATTTAAAAATGGGAATGGCACTATTTGATGCGATGCCTCAAAAATATGGCGAGTGGTATTATTTTTGAGGTCCTCGAAAATTCCACAAGTTCCATTGATTCGAATTTTCGGGCTTTTCCAAACGAAGTTTGGAAAGCTTCGAGCGTAGCGAGATGATTTAGGCGCTTCATCACGCACTCAAAAAGAGCATATTTCGAGCGGATTCAACGCCTAAAATCGTGAAAATTCACAAGCATAATGAGCGTGCCAATTTCGCGCTCGCTCATTAAAAATGGGCCCGTAGCTCAGCTGGATAGAGCACTAGGCTTCTAACCTAGGGGTCGGGGGTTCGAATCCCCTCGGGCTCGCTTATTTTTCTTCAACCCACCCTTTGAACAAAAGAGCATCATGCTCTATCAAAGGGCTTTCAGAGATTATTGTCAGGTCAAAGCCGTTTTCCTTAACAACTTCTGCCAAAAGGCGAAAATCAGGCTGCTTTTCTGAAAGAGGGATGTGCTCGCGCTCATTACCGTTGCTAAAGCGCACGCAACTCAGGTGGCAGTGAATTGGGTTTTTTCCAAGAGCATCCACTTTGTCGAGGATACTCTTGAAGTCCTCCTTTGTTTTTATAGAGCCTCCGCCTCTTGCATGTATGTGCCCGAAATCAATTACAGGAACAACTTTTTCATGCTCCTGTGCAAGCATTATCATTTCATCAAGCGTGCCGAACTGCTTCTGCTTCCCTGTTGTCTCAACGCCGATTCTTGTTTTCGGGTTGAATAGTTTTAGTGAATCAGAAATCATGCTGTATGCTTCTTCAGGAGTGCGGCTTGAGTAATATCCCGGGTGAAAGACCGCAACACTTGCCCCGAGCGCGTCCGCAATATTGAGTGTCCTGCCAACATAATATTTGCTTTTTTCCTGAACCTCGCGGTCCTGCGAGGCAAGGTTTATGTAATAAGGCGCGTGGCATGACAGCAGGACACCTATGTTTCTTGCATATTCACCCACTTCATGCGCCTTATTTTCATTGAGATATATGTTTCTTACAAACTCAATTTCCATTGCCGAGAGGCCAAGCTCCTTTACACAGCGTATGCCGTCAAGAGTGTTGCCTCCCTTGCAGCCAAGTGGTATGCCCGCAGTGCCGATTCGAATCATATCAAAAATTGTGCATGCAGAAATAAAACCGTCTCTCCAAAAAGAGCGAAACCTATCTAAAGAGAATCAATTGTTGCAACATGAACAGGGGTATGCTGCATATTTCTAGAACATGCCTGCTCTTGCAAGAATGAATAAAAGAACTATGGTCCCTGATATGCCGACAACTATTTCCGGCTTTATGGTTATTGCTTCATGGTATTCGTCAAAATACCTTACAAGTCCGGCAGTTGATTGCGGCATGTAGTTTTTTTCTTTAGCCATGATAGTATGTGTGATGGCAAATATTTAAATCAATATTTCTGGCTTGCATTTTTGCGCACTATAAAAACGTATGCAGCCACACCTATTATGAATGAAATTCCCGTGAATGCGTATATCTGCCATGCTGAAAAAAGCCCGTAAAGCGGATTGCTCTGGAAGGGGTAAAATGGGCGAATGTCCGCATATAGAGGGGCGTCAAGAAGTATGTGCAGGTAAACACCGAAAATACTGCTCCAGAGTATTTTCTTAAAAGACGAGATTTGCCCGAGCCGAAAAGTATCCATGATTTTCCGAGTGGTGTCCCTCAAACAGTATATTGCTGCAGAAACCAAAACAGCAATTATGGTGCCGCCCAAAAAGCTGTGAAAAAACCCGTGCAGCGGATAATTCAGATTAAGCAGCAGTACAAAAAATGGTTCGATATCAACTGCAACGCTTGCTACCAGAAGTGCTGCAATATCAAAATATTTTGAGAAAAGCAGGCCAATTCCCAAGCCCGGACCGAGATGAAAAGGCGTTAACGGCATTTTTTACAAACCCCATGCTATGCGCTAATAAAATTAAAAGTGCGAAGAGTAAGCCCCCTTCTGTTTGCCCGTTGTAAGGTCGGCAATAATGAGTCCGGCCCTGATAGGCGCTGCAGCATTTGACTAAGCGCAATTATTGCTTGCTCCCATGGATGCCCGTTTCACCCGCTTTTCGGAAAACGTCAAAGGATATCATTCTTAATCCGATGCGGTATCGTTTCTGATGCATTGCCCCGCATGTATGCGGCCCGGTTATCCGGGTGTACGGCATATTTGCCGGGAGGGGGGACTTTCCACACCCTGCAACTCGCTTGCATGCTTTTTACAGCATACATGCGATATGCACAGGCGAAGCTGCCCTTTCGCACTACCAATATGGTGTTTTGCAGTAATTTAAACCTTTTCTTGCTGTTTTTCTCAAGAATATATATTGGCGCACTAAAATAGTCCTTTGTAGTGGTGCAGAACATGAATAAAATTTTGTTGCTGGTTGCATTGATTCTTCTTGCAGTTGCAGCAGCAGACATAGGCACTTCCGGAAAAATAACAGGCCACGTTGTTCTTGCGTTTGACCGAAACATCAGTATCTCAATAAAGCCTGTTGAAATGGGAAGGATACTATTTTTTGATTATTCACCAATTGTTGAAGTGTATGACCCCCAGAGCATAATTGTGGAGTTCATGAATACCGGCAGCGTAGCATTTCAGCAGAATATTGAAATAACTATTATGGACATTAACCTGTCTTTTGTCGGAAACTATACTGATGATTATGTTACTATATTGCCCGGTCAGACAAGGCAGTATAACATACAATATGTCACTGACGAGCCCGGATATTATTGGATTCGTGCGATGTCCACATTTTCCGGAAAGTATGTGGTGGCGTGGGGCCTTTATCGTGTGAACGGGACAAAGATATATCCTTATCAGCCCCCCATTATATTTCCTCCGGCAGAGGGCGCAGGTCCCGGAGGCTCTGCAGCAGAATATTTAGCTACTCTGCACCCATACCTGTTACTGGAGTATCCTTCAAACATTACACTTACGCAGAACCAGTCAACTGTGACGTATGTGGTGGTGAAGAATACAGGGGATGCAGACGCAAGCAATGTTGTGCTTATTCCAAAATCACTCGGCATAAAGATTGATGTTACTCCAAAACTAATTCCGGAACTTCCCGTAAATGAAGAGGCCGTGTTCATAATATCCCTTGATGTCTCAAATGATACCGAGCCAGGCACATACCCAATTGATTTTATCGTGATGGCAGATGATGCCCGAAGCAAAGGGCACATAGATGTAATTGTCAAACAACTTCACCCAATGGATGAGTTTAACAGCAGTATTCTAAATTATGCATTTCTCCTGAAAAGATTAAGAAATGATGCAATTAAGGCAGGCATTGAGGGAAAAAACACTACATCTACATTCCTGCAACTTGATGAGGGCGATAAGTATCTTGACCTTGCCAGAAGCTCATTTTCGAAGAACGACTATTTTGAGACACGGCGCAATCTTTTGGTTGTAAAGGAACACATAGAGAATGCGGCCCTTGAGCTCGCGCGGGCGCGCATAACCCGGATGTACCACGCAATGTTTCCGATAGTTTCGATTCTCCTACTGCTAATTGCATTTGCAATTCTTGCAATCATGCTTTTCATGCACCACAGGCAGCGCGCGAAGAAGCAGAAAGAGGAAGAGGGTGCGCAAGGGGAGTTGCCTCCTGTTGGGAGTGTGTGAGGATCTAGTGAGATGGCTTCGGTGGTTCGTCTCGCAGGCAATTGAGCATACTATCGAACTCGTATGAACTCGAAAACTAGAAATTTGAAATAGTTTTCGAGATCCACGAAAATTCAACAAGTTCTGTTGGTTTGAATTTTCGGGCTTTTCGGAGATCTCAACTCGTGCGGAATAGCGAGCTTGTCTCGCACGGTTTCGACACCGAAAATCCTGAAAATCTACTGAGAAGTTGGATAAGCTTTTCAGGCTTTTTTGTGGCTCACACCGTAAATGATAAGAGCTTGCCATTTACGGGTTCGCGCACAAAAAATGGTCCCGCGGGGATTTGAACCCCGGACCTTCGGCTCTCCAAGACGCTTATCCGATGCCTGTGAAGACATGGAACGAGCGATTATTCGCTTTCGCCCCAAAGGGGCAAAAGACACAAGCATGGCGCTTGTGCGTCATATAAGACCGACGCT
The DNA here is from genome assembly GCA_048635325.1 of Candidatus Bathyarchaeota archaeon. Taxonomy (GTDB): domain Archaea; phylum EX4484-52; class EX4484-52; order EX4484-52; family B79-G9; genus JAFCBV01. The sequence goes on along the minus strand of JAIVYS010000021.1, from coordinate 1,827 downwards.
CTAACCAACTGAGCCACGGGACCGTTTTTAATGAGCGAGCGCGAAATCAGCGCGCTCGCATTGATTTCGATGCGAGCCATTAAAAAGCTTGAAAAGCCTAACAAACGGCATTTGTGGATTTTCATGATTTTTGGCAAGTGAGCCCGAAACAGATACTTCCAATCAATGTTTAATTTTTAAATAGGTTGCACAGTTTGCGGATTTCTGAAAAACACTTATAAAACTTCACACACACTATTTTATGAGTTATTGGTGATACCTTGGACTTTATACGCTGATTCGGAACCTGAATAACATTTCTTTAGTCCATGGGCTTTTTTCAAAAGATTCATTCAAATTTAGCTTCTGCTTTGGATTTTTCTTTTTTGGGTTTATGTAGCCCCTGCCGCGCGAGTTTTGAGGTGAGGGGCGTTGGTTGTTTTGTTAGATATACTTTTGGTGATTTGATGAAAGATGCGAGATATAATATGATGGTAGATTTGTTGGAGAATATGACGGGTATCATAGAGGTGGCTTTATGCAAGGAGCCGCACCTTCTTGCCGTATATAGGGGTGAAGATACGTGTTATGTCAAGGCTGATGAGTGGGCTGAAAACGGCAAAGTCGCACTCACTGGCTCTGAGGGACTCAGAAATGATATCAAACGCTGTTTGTATGGTTTAGAGAAATATTTGGTTTCATCATAATTATGTCGACTTTTTGTCAGAAAAATAAATTGGAGGTAATAATGTATGAGTGGATTAAATAGAACTAAATCCTACGGATTTGGTGTTTTAATTGGTCCGGATGGAAAGAATGACAAGATAGAAATTTCAAATGCGCTAGTGACTATTTTAAATGGCAATGATTGCGACACAAAATTATGGTATGATCAACATAATTCACGAGTTCCTAAAACAGAGGACGGAAAAGAATACATGCTTTTGAGACCCACTCGTCCGGGATGTGAAGAAAAATATCCAGATATTGTTGCACAATTTGATTCAGAACATTTAGGATTTGCTGGCAAAGTTTTTGTAGTGGAAAAAGATCCATTTGATGCTTATAGAAAGTGTTCAGTGGAACTGCCTCCGAATCGTGTTTTTTGAGAGGTGAAATATTTCACAAAAAACCGTGCTTTTAATAAGCATAAAATTCAATTCATATTGTTGATCCAATGCCTCTGACAAAATCAGACATAACAGTCCTTCGCGCTCTCTCCGACGGACGCGAGCGCGAGACATTAGAGCTTGCCGCAGAAATAGGAATAGACCAGGCAGCAGTCGCCAGGGCGGCGCTTGCGCTTTTGAGCGAAGGCTATACGACTCAGAGAACAGATGCAAAAATAGTTGCAGAACTTTCGGGCGAGGGAAAGCAAGTCATTAAAGGCGGATTGCCTGAGACAAAACTCTTGCGCGAGATTATTAGCGAGATAACACTTCCGAAGAATGTATTGCGTGATATTGATAGGGCTACAAAGAAAATCAGTGAGATAACACTTCCGAAGAATGTATTGCGTGATATTGATAGGGCTACAAAGAAAATCAGTGAGATAACACTTCCGAAGAATGTATTGCGTGATATTGATAGGGCTACAAAGAAAATCAGTGAAATAACGCTTCCTGAGAAAGGCGTGGCTCTTGGATGGGCAAAGAAAAAAGAATATGTTTCACTCGATAAAGGGGTACTTTCATTTACTGAAAAGGGCAGGACAAGCTTCATAAAAAAAGAGCCTGAAATAGAACTGCTTGAGGCCATATCAAAAGGAGAAGTCCCTGAAGAAAAGGAACTTTTTCTTCTTCGCTCAAGAAAGCTTGCAGATTATTCTGTGAAGACTTTGCATTATAT
>JAIVYS010000020.1:0-12041 GCA_048635325.1 Candidatus Bathyarchaeota archaeon | reverse complement strand
TTCCATGCCAAAAATTCCTGTCTCGCCGACAATGGGTCGCGCATTCTCGCGCTGAACCTTAAGGCCGTTGTACTCCTTTGGATTGTGCGATGCAGTAATCATAATGCCGCCGTCTTTTTTGTAATGCGCAATCGCAAAGTAAAAGACAGATACAGGAACCATGCCGACATCAGTCACATTGAAGCCTGCATCCGTAAGGCCGCGTGTAAGGGATTCAAAAAGAGCAGGGCTTGAAAGCCTCATATCGCGCGCAACCACAATCTCTTTTGCCTGCGGCAGGATGCGCCTGTATGCAAAAGCCGTCTTATAGACAATATCCTCATTTATCCCTGACGGATAAATGCCGCGAATATCGTATGAGCGAAATATAGATGACATAGAATCCCAACCCCTTATTGCCTTGAAATATGATGGCTTGCACACTTTAATAGTTTTTTGCGCCGGGCTTCCCGGCAAACGAAACTATATATCCGCGCTCAATAAAATCTACTCATGCATGAAATTGTTGTCGGGCGCTCTCCTGAAGATTTTGAAAAATACGGTATAAATGGAACCGGTGTTCTCGGAAAGCATTTTGTCGGAGAGAAAAAAGATGCATATCTTACAACTCCTGTGCGCATAGACCTTGCGCGGCCGCATATAATTGGAATCTTTGGAAAGCGCGGAACAGGAAAAAGCCACACTCTTGGCGTTATTGCAGAGGAAATTGCGCTTCTTCCAGCAGAAATCAAGGCAAATATGGCATGCGTGATAATAGATCCAATGGGCATATTCTGGTCTATGAAAAATTCAAATGAGCGCGATATAGCCCTGCTATCTAAATGGGGCTTAAAGCCAAAATCCTTTGATGTGCAGGTTCTTGTCCCGGAAGGGCAGGCAAAGCACTTTCGCGAGAACGAAATTCCGTATGACAGGACATTTGCCATGCGCCCGTCAGAACTTGATTCCGGGTCATGGGCGCTCACATTCGGTATAGAACTTGATACAGAAATCGGGATTCTTCTTGAAAAAACAATAAAGATCATCAACGCCAATATGCCGTCATACGACATTACAGACCTAATAGCAATTGTAAAAAAAATTGATGCCCCAAGTGTTGCAAAACAGGGGCTTATCAACAGGTTTTCTCTTGCACATGACTGGGGGCTTTTCAGCTCTGTCGGAACCTCGATACATGATATTGTCGAGCCCGGCAAGATAACTGTTATTGACATAAGCCAATTCGGGCTTGCAAGCGGGGGCTGGTCTGTGCGCTCACTTGTCGTTGCACTTCTCGCAAGAAAAATACTTGAGGAAAGGATAAAGTCAAGGCGCCTTGAGGAAATGCAGGAAATGGAGGGCCGAAAAATAGGGGGTGGTTATATGCCACTTACATGGATGCTGATTGACGAGGCGCACCAGTTCCTTCCTGCAGAAGGTATGACTGTCGCATCCGGACCTCTATTACAATGGGTGAAAATCGGGCGTGAGCCCGGAGTCTCGCTTGCCCTTGCAACGCAAATGCCATACAAGCTTCACAATGAAGCAATCTCGCAGTGCGACCTTGTGCTGACTCACAGGCTCACTTCAAGAAATGATATTGAGGCACTTGCAAACATAATGCAGAGTTATATGAGGTATAGCATACCGGAATACTTTGATCGCCTGCCGCGCGAAAAAGGCTCTGCACTCATTCTTGACGACAACTCTGAGCGGCTTTATGAAATAAGAATGCGCCCCAGAATGAGTTGGCACGCCGGCGGAAGCCCGATAGCCATAAAAGATTGATTGAGTGTGTGCTGTGGGGTCATGAAGAACTACCCTCTCTTGAAAGAACTTCCAATTCATCAAGAAGCCGAATACCATAAACTAGTGAGATTACCACTAATATGACTGTCAGAGGAACAAACCAGAACCCAAAATACTTGTTCCACAAATAGATTCCGAAACTATTCTCAAATATTACGATAATGTAAAAACCAAACATCAGCCAGCTCAGCAAAAATACAATTACAAATAAATTTGAGAAAATATGCCTCATGGTTCCGTAAAAGCGCTCTTTTGCGCGATACAACTCAATATTGAAATACGTCATTACAACAAATGTAAATATCAAGCCAAAAATACTTATCAAAAGCTTGAACACTGCATAGTCCATAACAGCTTTATGGTTCATGCCCTATATATTAGTCTTCTAATGCCCATAATCTTTTGAAAACCCCTGTTTCCTTCGAATCAATTCATATATTATTCGAAGCACTTTTGATAAGAAAACAATCATCTTGCTTATGTTCTCAACCATTGAATAAACAAGAGCCCCTGAAAAAAAGATGACTGCACTTATCAGTGCAACAAAAAGGCTGAACTGAAACATCATTATTGATGAAAGCACAATGCCCACACCCGCCAGAAGCGGAAACTTTCCGATATTCAAGGGCACCCTATATTTTCTTTTTGCATGCGGCTCACGGTAGCGAAGCTCAATAAGGCTGATGTGCACCACTCCAAAAATCAGGAATGAGCCGAAATTAGCTACCTTTGCAACAAATGAGATATCGTTTATAAGCGTAAAAAGGGATGCGATAACAGCAAAGGAAAGTATCGCCACACAGGGAGTTCCCTGTTTCGGATGCACATAAGCGAATATTCCGGGCAATGAATGCTCTTCAGTCATGCCATAAATCCTTCGTGAGCTTGCAATAAGAAATGTCAGGACAGTTGATGCTGTTGCAAAAAGAGCGATGATTGTGATGATAAATGATGCGTTGGGCATGACTTTTGAGGCAATGTCTGTGACAGGGGCGTTTGATGCAGAAAGAACATTCCATGAAACCGCGGAAACCGATGAGATTGCAACAATGATGTAAATGACTGTAGCGATTGCAATAGATATGAGTATCGCGCGCGGCACAACCCTTTTCGGGTTCCTTGTCTCCTCAGACATGTTTGCAATAGCCTCAAAGCCAAGATATGCAAAAAAGACAAAAGCAGATGCCTCAAGAACACCTGAGATTCCGTTCGGCATCTCAAAATAATTTACTGTGCCAATGTATTTCCAGCTGTACGCAACTATTGCAAGAAGCCCTAAAAGTGTTGCAATGGTCATTGCATAAAGGGCTTCCATTGATTCTCTCAAGCCATACATTCCCAAAATTGAAAGAACAATTATGAGGCCGAGCGCATTGTAAAGCAAAGGAGTGCCAATCAGCGCCTCGAAATATCCACCAAACCCAAGAGCAATTGTTGATGCAGCAACTGCACCAATGAAAATTATGAGCCACGATAATGAAAACGAGAACCTCTTGCTCAAAAATGCCTCTCGCGTATATGTGTATTCTGCTGCGTTTCTTGGAAATATTGATGAAAGCTCTGCATAGCTTAGCCCTGTAATTATGGCAATAAACCCTGCAAAAACAAATGACAGCCAAAGGGAATTGCCGCTGATTCCTGCTGCCTTTCCGATAAGAGAATATATGCCTGCGCCAACTATTATGCTCAGGCCATACATGACCAGGTCTGTTAAAGACAATTCGCGCTTAAGATGCTTTTTTCTTGCGAACATTAGAACCCTTTTGCCTTATGTAGAATACATAGTATTTATAGTACGCACTTATCCGGAGAACCTGTACCTTAAAAACGCCCCGATGCCACCAAGCTCTGCGAACTGCACACCTTCCGGAGTCTCTGATGAAACTTCTACAATTGATGCGCCGGTTTTTTCTATCGTGCTTTCAAGATACAGCAGAACATCGCTTTCAACAATATGTATTTTACCACCGCACTCCGGGCATTTTGATGGTATCCTGTCTTCATGAATTATTTTTTCAAGTGAAAAACTGCATTTTGCGCACGATATTTTGCAGTACTTGTAATTGAATGAGTCTGATATCATGATTTTTTCGACAGCCCCTGCATTCATTGCACGGATTACTTCTGCAACTCCGTACGTCACAAGCCCTGTCTCTTTTTTCAGGTGCTCAAGGAATGACTTTATGATCATTTTCTCGCGCATGACACCGGACTCTTTCAGAACGTCTTCTGAACGGTCAACAAGCTCTTTCAGGCCGTCATTCCCTGCGTAGCCAAGGTCCCGTATGCCCATGATTTTGCCTTTCAGCTCCTCTGACAAGTAAGGCCCTGTTGAGAACTCCTCTTTTATCAACCCGGGCCCGCCTATTAAGATGCCCTTTAGGTCGCGCTCGTTTCTGAATGATTTTGTAGCAAGCTCGCCAACTTCTTTCTTGAATGTCAATAAAAGCCCGGCGCGCACTCTTGCATACCGGGCAGCACTCTGCCCTCCTTTTGCAGTCTTTCCCGGCACAAGGGACTTCAAGTGCTTCACTATCTGGATTGATTTTCCGCGAAGAAACGCAACTGATGCCTCGCTTGTGTCAATTGCCACAAGCCCGTATATTTCTTTCTCGCGCACAAGGTCAAGAAGCGGGTCAAGCACGAATGTCTGGTCGCAGCGGTACAGGCGCATTGAAATCGGTTCAGGCGGCTCAATCTCCCAAACTTTTATGTCCGGCCTGCCCTCAACATTAGATATATTTCCCACAAATATGATAAGTCCGTTCTTTGGGGTAACATTGTAGTTTTTGAGCCTTTGCGCTGCCTTTTCAAGAGATGTGAGAACATTTTTCCTTGTAGCCTTTGACTTTATGTTAACTGCTGTGCCTATCTCGTTTGCTACAAGAGTCTTCATCTCATTGATGTTGTATCCCGCAGGCACATACATGGTTACAAGCTCTGTATGCCTTCCGCGATAACCCATAAGCTCTTTTAGAAGTTTATTGAGATCTTTTCTAACTGCCTGGTTAAATAAAAACACCTGATATTCCTTTACACTTCCTTTTTGGCGCAGGTTTATATTTTTTGGCATCAGGCGCTTTAATAAGTCTTCTCAAGCATTTCATCTGCTTCCGGAAGCCTGTTGTTGTTGAACAAAAACTGCGCAAAATTCCTGTACGCGCCCTTGTCATCAGGGCTTAATTCAATGGCTTTGCGGTAGTTCTCTTCAGCCATACTGTTTTGCCCCAATTCAGCCAGAATATTGGCATAGTTTAGAATTATGGCGCTGTTGTTTCCCTCGATAAGAAGTGCTTTTTCAAAAGACTCTTTTGATTCGTTCAGCCTGCCGAGCTTTTGGAGAAGAATTGCCATGTTATTTAATGGCGCAGTGTAGTTTGCGCTTATTTCTATGGCTGCACTGTATTGCTCGAGCGCATCATCAGTCTGGTTCAGGCGCTCAAATACGATTGCATAGTTGTACCGAGATATCTGGTCGTCGGGGTCTATCCCTATTGCGCGCGAATAATAGTTTGCTGACACAGAATAATTTTCTTCAAGCGAATAAAGTTCTGCGAGCGCAAAAAGAACCTGTACTTCTGTCTTTATACTATCTGCCTTGAGAAGGCAATCAATGCTGTTGTTATTGTCCTGTTCTGAAAGGTATTTATTGCATACAGCAACCTGCTCATTGAACTTAGCTATCACTTCGGGAGAAACATATGGCTCAACATTTTCAGGTGCCTGGCTTTCAGAAATATTTCCGACAACCATTCCTGTGGGTGAATCCGATACCCCGGAAAACACAAGCCACATCAGACCGAGCGCAATGACAAAGGCACTGGCTATAAAACGGCTCTGTTTCAGTAATGCATTTTTAGGTCTGCCGGGGCTCCTGTAATGAGATTTTGTATTTTCTGAAACACCAGACATATTAAACACCAATTGAACTGGTTTTATTTTTACTGCGTTTCTTTTAATATGTTGTTAAAGGAATTACCGGTTACAGGGGCTTTTAACAAGTTTTATAACATCTCAACTTTATTTCATTATTATGATAAAAATTACAGTACTGCATAATGAACTGGATGAATTTGTAGAAGAAAAATCAGGATTTAGTGTTCTAATAGAAACAAAGACTAAAAAAATTTTATTTGATACGTCCTACTCTAACGACATTATTGAAAATGCCCTGAAAGGAAAAATCGATTTGAGTAATATTGATTATCTTGTTTTAAGCCACGGGCACATAGACCACACAGAAGGATTAAAATTCACTGATTTTTCAGGTGTTAAAAATTTGTTAGCCCACCCTGATTGTTTTCAGAAAAAATATTTCAAAGGAGCGGGGTCTATTGGTATTCCCGTAGGTTTAGATTATTTAAGACAAAAAACAAACACCCTCTTAACAAAAAAGCCCTATTGGCTGGATGAAAACAAAATTGTATTCTTAGGGCAAATTCCAAGAAAAACAGATTTTGAATCAAAACAGCCTGTTGGATATTTGGAAACCGGAGAAGACGACTTTGTTTTAGATGATTCGGCAATTGCTATAAAGACAGATAATGGTTTGGTTATTATTTCAGGCTGTTCTCATTCCGGAATCTGCAACATAATTGAGTATGCAAAAGAAGTTTGTGGCGAAAATAAAATTTACGCTATTTTAGGCGGGTTTCATTTGTTTAACAAAGAAACCACAGATAAAACAATAGAGTTTATCAAAAACCAAAATATAGAAAAAATTTATCCAACCCATTGCCTGAGCAAATATGCTTTTAGTGAATTCAAAAAAATAGAAGGAAAAAGAATATATGCTCTTCAGGAATTATATTTTTAGGCCCATCCGCCAGCGGCTTTTTACAAACTTCTCATAATCCAGCGATGTAAGGCGCTTTCAGGATGGACTTTTATAATTTGCCTGCTGATACACTGCTTATGAGCTTCACTATAGGGCTTGTCGGAAAGCCGTCAGCCGGAAAATCAACATTCTTCAAGGCAGCGACACTTGCAGAGGTGCCGATTGCGCCTTACCCGTTCACGACGATCAAACCTAATTTCGGAACAGGCTACGTGCGCGTGCCGTGCGCAGACAAGGACTTTGATACCCAGTGCAACCCGCGCTTTGGGTTCTGCCTGAACCATGTGCGCTTTGTGCCTGTTGAACTGGTTGATGTTGCAGGGCTTGTCCCGGGCGCGCATGAAGGCAAGGGGCTTGGCAACCAATTTCTGAATGACCTGAATCAGGCGCATGTCCTGATACATGTTGTTGATGCCTCAGGTTCAACAAACGAGAAAGGTGAATCAGTCCCTGCAGGAACACATAATCCTGCGGATGATGTGCGCTTTCTTGAAGAAGAGATTGACCTTTGGTACAATTCAATACTTTCAAAAAACTGGCTAAAGATTGCGCGAAATTCAAACATGCAGAAAAAGGATATTGAAGATCTTATTACAGACCAGATGTCTGCATTTCGCGTTACTCCTGAAATTGTTACTGCTGCAATTGAAGAAGTCAAGCCCAAGGAAAACCCTGAAAACTGGGGGGCTGATGTCATTCAAAAGATTTCGACAAGCCTTCGAAAACAGACAAAGCCAATCCTTGTTGCTGCGAACAAGATGGATGCGCCAGCAAGTGAGAAGAATTTTGAAGAGATGAAAAAAGCGCACCCTGACATATTTTTTGTGCCCTGCTCTGCAGAGATAGAGCTTGCTTTGCGCGAGGCAGCAAAAAAAGAAGTAATTGATTATGTTCCCGGAAGCGACTCATTTGAAATAAAAAATCCTGATGCTTTAAGCGACCAGCAGAAAAAGGGGCTTGAGTTCATTGCAGAGTTTTTGAAAAAATTCAAGACAACCGGGGTGCAGAATGTACTTGATGCCGCAGTGTTTGAGTTTTTGAAGTATATTGCGATATTTCCGGGCGGGGTTAACAAGCTTGCTGACAGCAAAGGCAATGTCCTTCCTGACTGCTTTTTGCTTCCGCCGGACTCGAATGCAAAAGATTTTGCATACGCGCTTCATACAGACTTTGGCAAGCACTTTCTATATGCCATTGATGTGCGCACGAAAAAAAGAATTTCAGGCGATCAGGAACTTAAGCACAGGGATGTTGTTGAGATTGTGAGTGCGGCTAAGTGAAATGAGCTATGTACTTTTAAATTGTTTAAGATTTTTTCTCATAGCAATTGTTTCTTGCAATTCTCTTATTTCTTTTGGCGAACCTCCTGATTTCATTAAATCCACCAACCTTTTCTCAAGCTCAACTGTTACGAGTTCTTCTCCGCCAGAAGCTTTGTTAATATTATGCATTACAGTTCCTGCATTTGTCAGATTTCTCGCACTCCCAACCAAATTCAAGCCACGTGATAAAAAGCTTTTTTTGTTATCCCTGTCAGAACTGCCAACACCCATATTATACGTCCCCATATCATTACCACTGGAAGACTTTCCACTTTTCCTTCCGGTAATGAAGTCCCACGCACCCCAAATCATAAGAACAATAAATGCAAACATAGAATAATCTGCTACAAGAGGATAGTAGCCGCGCTGTACTACGAAAAAGAAAATTATTGCCATAAAGACGTACTGCAACTTTGATTTGCTGAGCCTCATCATCCCCGCTATATGGTGGCTGAACAAAAAGAGTGTCAGTATAGGCAATACAAAAAGATAAACTGTGTCTGCGACAACATCTCCTGTCATCTTATGCCCGATACCGAGTATTTCGTCAAGCACCAGATTGTAGATGTCCATGTTATACAAATCAAGCATGAGAATAATAAGGGGGTTTGAGTCTATATGGTTTATTTGTCAGGAAGATATTTCTTCTTTATATTTGACAGCGCGTCGCCAACAAACTTATTAAACGGACCACTTAACTATTCTTCAAGCCCTCGCACATCAGAAAGTTTTTTGTAACCTTTAGCATCATATGCGCCTTTAAGACCGCTTTCAACCTCCCTGCTTTGCTTATACAAATAAGGCACGGCATCAACAAAATATTTTAGAATACTTTTTATCGACCCTTTGGTGCCTTCAATTGCGGGGTTAATGCTCATGTGATATTTTTCACTAAGCCCGTGCTCTTCAGTTGATAAGATCCCATATGCTTTATTTATTAAGTTTCCTGTTTTACTCATGCCGCTGGCAAATTTCTCTTCTTCGTCTTTTGTGAGTTTATCTTCATTTCCGCTAAGAACTTTGTTTATGGCGCTTATTGAAATATCATTAATACTATCTTTTCTTCCGGTTTTTTCCAGAAAGTTAATACCCTCTTTGGCAGTTTTTACGTCACCCTCCAAAATCAATGCATATGTTGCTGCGAGATCTGCGTAGTCTTCTCTTTTTGCTTGCTTGTAACCTAATTTCGATGCAATTTCATGAAATCTTTCATGGTAAAGAACAAACTTCTGGTCTTCTTTTTTCAAACGATAAAGCGGCCTGTTAGAGCGCTTTATTGCGTCAGCAATCTCAATAAACCCTCCTTCAGAAGTTTCTGTGTACCTACCTGCCACTTTTTTATTACCTATTTCTTTTTTTCTTGTCTTTTCTGCAGTACCCAATACATCAAGAATCCCAACCCCTAAAATAGTCAGCACAACAGCTGAAAGAACAAGAAAAATAATCCAGATGAGCATGTCATTATTTAGTGGAGCCCACTATATAAATTGGCGCAGTTTCTGAAAAATTGGTTAAGTATGTAATATACAGGGCGGCGCAATACTCAGCCGCCGAGAATCAAAATATTAAACGCATTCCTCAACCCAATCGCAAAGCCGAGAACAAATATTATTGTCTTAATATATTTTGTCTCCTGCATGTCCCCTGTGTAGCGGTCAAGGTAATACAACACAGGAATCAGGACTATCAACTTCAATGGAAACATTATCCATGCGCCTGAGCCGAGAACTGTCAACCCCCCAGACGCTGCATAATCCATAAGGGATCTTCCAAGCACATGCGCCTCTGAAAATGCGAAAAATGTTATGCCAATAAAAGAGCCGGCAGCGTCCATCATGTGCGCCTCAAGCACCCCTATATTCCACCATGTAAAGAACTTCGGGAATATTTTTCTTGCCCAGACAAGAATTACAAGAGACACAACCCAAAGGGCAACAACCATGCTGAAGCCGCGCCAGTTGTTTAGCGGTGACAGGGAAAGGAGAATGAGGCCAAGCAGTGCCCCTGACAAACCCCATGTCTTCCAGTACTCAATCTTTTTCTTTTTCTCAAGATATATTGCTATGAAAAGAAACCCCACTGCGAGCGCGAAGTCTATTACTGTGACATAAGGTGTGATAAAAAGCACGGATTTTGTATACCCTGTGTCATATAGCAGCCTTATTGCCATTGCAAAAAACGCCCACATAGATGCTGCAAAAAGAAAGTTTCGGTTCATCTTCAGCTTGAAGCGCTTTATCAGCCCCTCGTAAATGAAAAACACCCCTCCTGCAAAAATAAGTGCAAAAAGGAGTGTATTCACAGGATTGTATGCATAAACATCTGTTGCAGAACGAATGAAAGAGTCCAAAAAGTTATTAACCATGTTGGCACAAAAAGAACTATGCGCGAAAACTTATATGTATTGGTCTGTTTGCTTGTTGTGCTATCCGGCTGCACACAACAGGGGGCAACAGAAATGCAAAACAGCGAGCTTCTCAGGATTTCAGGCATCACTGTCACACCATCAAGCGTTGTTTTGCCGGGAGAAGTCATCACAATAAGGATGAAGATTTCTAATATCGGGCAGGAAGACGCGAAATTTGTAAGATATGACAAAACTAAAGGATGGTTGTTTGTGGGAAACACAGAGAATTCTCTTAACAACCTGCTGTATGACACGTGTTCTATTTATACGAATCAAGATGTCAATATAATTGCCGACGGCTTTGAAAAAACAGGGGGACAGGCAATATTAAAGCCCGGCAGGGCATCAATTCTCGAATGGACCATAACAGCGCCTGATGAGAATGTCATTGCCAAGATGAAGCACGAGTGCGACTTCAAGTTCAAGATAAGCTATGAGGCACAGGCAGAGACATATACATATATCTACTTTGCAAACCCTGACGAAAAGAACCAAAGGGCATATACAAACCAGGACATGAACCTGAAGGGTGAGAATGTCGCAAACTTCGGGCCTGTGTATATAAACTTTGACACTGCTCAAACCCAGCCGATAAAAGGATCTAAAAGCGGTGAGCCAAAAAATGACTGGACAATATATGTCACTTTGAGAAACATAGGAAACGGTATTGGGGAAGTCGCTGGTGACTCAGGGCTTCTTGTAGACATTCCATCCACAATAACACGATCAGAAACAGGTACTTGTACTGCGTTTCCTGATGGTAACGATGATTTGTATATCAAGAAGACAGATGACAACCTGAAACTCTACTCAAAACAGACCTCCCGATTCTCCTGCGTCCTGACAGCCCCTGTAGTCAATATTCTTGAGCCATACCGCTTTGTCAGCAGTGCAGATTATATCTATACTATTGACAAAAAGGTCAAAATAGTCACAATGCCGCCCCGCTAAAAGTATATATATGGGTTAAGCAAAATATTCACCATTAGGTTGTGGGGGAGTAGATATTATGAATTTTTTAAAAAATATTGCTTTGGTTGTTGTAGCGATAGTTATAGCCGGATGTACAAGCGGCAGCGGGGGAAATGTTAATTTTTCACAGACGCAGGGTGCGGCGATAAATGACTTCACGTTTGATGTCGTAAGCGTGGAGGACTTCAATGACAGGGCGGTTCTCACATTCGGGTTCCAGAATGTGGGTGGAAAGACTATGCCTAGCGGAACAGAGGCATATATATACGGACCCCCCATGGCATCTGGAACTTCGCGTGCCGACAGTTGGGTCGTTGAAAATGCAGGAACCGGAAGTGTTACAAGTGACAGGATAACGTGGACGCTTTCGAGCGCAACATTTTACCCTCCGGATCCACAGACAAACCAGCCTGGAATGTCACAGGTCGAAAGGGTTATCCTGATTCCTCCGATGCAGAATGAAGGAATGGATAACATAAAGTATACTTTTGAATCAGCTCTCTGCTACCCATACAAGACAACAAGTTCCTCAACCATACAGGCGATCGCCCAGAACACCTATGCAGCAGTAGGGACCAAGAAAACGCTTGCAGAGACAATCAGTTCCGCTGGACCCATACAGCTCGCCCTTAAGGCAGTCGAGACCATAAGGGTAAATGCGGGAGCAAGCGGAACAACCAGCCTGCCAATTGTCATTGAAGCCCGTGATGTCGGC
>JAIVYS010000019.1:0-12247 GCA_048635325.1 Candidatus Bathyarchaeota archaeon | reverse complement strand
TGTCAGAAACTTTGTTAAAAAAAATTTCCAGAGAGTCGGCATATTCTCATTATTGAATGGAGTTTCATCAACAACTATAAGTGCATGGTGGCTTTCGGACTTTGTGCCAAAAGAACTCGGGGGCGCACATGTCGGTCCCTTTGTAATTATACTTTCAGTGCTCACAGTCACGACTTTTTTCTGGCTCATTGTACTCATAATAGAGTTTGTCGTGCGCATCAGAAAAACACTTTAGACTTAATAAACCCCGGCCATAAATACCACTATGATAGAAATTCTTCTTTTTGCAGCCGCACTCATTGGAACCGCCGCAGGAGGTTGGATTGACCTTAAGACAACAGAAATACCCGATATTATCCCTGCATCAATTGTCGGGGCAGGCCTCATTCTCCATATAGCAGAAGCATATTTTGCAGGAAGTATGTTTCCTCTTTATGCTGCTTTTGCTGCGGCAATCGGGTATCTTGCATTCGGGTATGTTCTTTACTACACAGGCCAATGGGGAGAAGCAGATGTTTTGCTTCTCGGGGCAATAGGATTTATTCTACCTGTTGCACCTTCCTTTTTCAATGCAACAGCCTCAGGCACGATCTGGTATACATATCCCCTTATTTTCCTCCTGAACACATTCATTGTCGGGGGTGTTTACTCGATAATTTACGCCTTTATTGTTGCTTTCCGCGAGAAACGCGTTGTTAATTCACTATATTCAGATATTCGCGCAAACGCAAAAAGCTTCTCAAAAATAGCCCTTCTTTTCCTTGCCGGTGCAACCGTTATCGCGGCATACATATCAACATACATTGTTCGAATTCCGATGTATTTCCTCATGGAGCGCGCCCTTGTGCTTTTGCCTGCAATCATACTGCTTTTCTTCATCTACAGGTTCGCAATTGTGGTTGACAAAATAGCGTTTCGTAAAAAAGTGTTGTCAAGCAAGCTTCAGGAAGGTGATGTGCTTGCAGAGAGTATAAGCGCTAAGGGGCTTAAGATGGGCGGCAAGCTCTTCATTGGCCTGACAAAGGAACAGATAAAGAAAATACAAAAAGCAAAAAAGACTGTGTGGATAAAAGAGGGCATACGATACGGTCCAACATTTTTTCTGGCACTTGTCGCAACATGGCTTTACGGGAATCTTATTATGCTGGCGATGGTGTAAAAAGAACAAGGGGGTTATATGATAGATGCAGCAAAACTTTTTGATGAGTGGGCAGAGAAATATGATGAGTATCTGCCGCATTTTCCGGTTTATAAAAAACTAATGGAACTTGTTCTTCAGAATGCAAACGTATCATCTGGCGCAAAAGTGCTTGATGTTGGCATAGGAACCGGAAATACAAGCCTTGGCATTTTCGCCAAAACACCATGCAAGATAACAGGCGTTGATGTCTCTGAAAAAATGATGCGTATTGCAAAGGAAAAAGCAAAGGAAATTGGTGCTGAAATAGAAACAATAGTTTCAAGCGCAGACAAAATGGTTTTAGACACTGATTTTGATTTGGCAGTTGCCGCGTTCTCAATACATCATCTGGAGCAGAAAGGAAAACTTGAAGCATTTAAGCGAATACACAATTCCCTAAAAAAGGGCGGGCGATTTATTCTGGTAGACATAACTATCGAAATTGATGCAAGTATACGAGATGAAAAACGCCTTGAGCACATTATCAACAGATGGGGCTGTGAAGCATTATATGCTCTCAAATATATTGGTCCTGAAGCTGTCGACACATCCTTACGCGGCCTAAAAGATGTTTTTTACAGAAACGGAGAATATGCCGAAACCCCGTCGAAACTGAAAGAACTTTTGAAACAGGCCGGATTTGAATTGGTCAAACACGAAGAACCGGATAAAAGAATAGGCTATCAGGTTTTTGTCTGCGATAAAAAGAACTGAATATTTTTATCTTATCTTCGCGCCACAAGAAACATTTTCAACATACACTTTTTTGCCTGCGCACACAAGAGATGCCCCTAAAACATTGACACCATTGTCTTTTGTGGTAACCATTGTGTTTTTCTGGAAATCCTCAAACAAGAAAACTTCTGTAGGATTCTGCTGGGCGCCTTCTGCTGACACAACATCACCAGGCTTTGCTTCGCAGAAAAGAAGGCTTAGGTGCTTTTCGTCGTCAGCGACAAGAACCATTGCCTGAGACTCCACACCGCGTATCTTTGATGGCTTTATGTTATATAGGAACACTGCGGTCTTTCCTACAATATCTTCGGTATTGTACTCGCTTTTTATTCCTGCCACTACAGAGCGCTTTTCATCCTTGAAGTCAACCCCTAGTACGTAAAGGCGGTCAGCGTTAGGGTGCTCTACTGCAGAAAGTATCTTTCCTGCACGAAGTGCCATTCGCGTGAATGGATCGCTCGTATCATCTGGCTTTGTGTCTTCAACACCCTTTTTACTGGAATCGTCCTTTCCTGAAATCTCGCTGTCCTCGATTTTTTTGAATAACGGTTTTGGCTCCTGAATATTCTGCCCTGCAGAAACAAGTGATACTGCACCATCCCAAGCAGCATCTTTAACCCCTAAAAATCCCTGAAGGGTTTTTGCTGTGTTCGGTATAAACGGCTCAAGAACAACTGAAAGCGCGCCTATTGCGCGCGCGCAAAGATAAAGTGTAGTGTCGCATTTTTCCTTTTTCTCCTCAATCGTTTTCCAGGGGCACGCCTCATTGAAATACTTGTTGCACTCATGAGTAAATGCCATGATTTCCTCAAGCGCGCGCTTGAGCTCGACATTATCCATATGCTTTGCTATGTTTTCAGGCAAAGAATCTATTTTTTTCTGAAATTCTATGTCCTTGCCATCAAGTGCAGAGGGTTTTGGCACAACCCCGCCGTACCTTGCTGAAATAAAAGTCAGAGTCCTGTGGACAAAGTTGCCAAATGCATCTGAAAGGTCTGAATTGCACTTTGACTGAAACTCATTCCATGAAAAATTGACATCAACAGTGCTGTTAGGGGTTGATGTTGTAAGATAGTACCGAAGATAATCCGGCTTAAAGCGCGCAAGGTAGTCCTTCAGCAATATGAATGTCCCGCGGCTCTTGCTCATCTTCTCTGACTCAACAGTGAGATAACCGCGAGTCGGTATTGCTGCCGGAAGCTCAAATCCTGCTGCCATCAAAAGCGCAGGCCAGAAAAGGTAGTGAAAGTATATTATGTCTTTTCCGATAAAATGCACTATCTTCGAGTCCTTGCTCTTCCAGAAGTCTTCCCAATTTCTGTTTGCCCCTTCAGCCCATTTTACAGTTGACGAAACATACCCGATTGGCGCGTCAAGCCATACATAATAGTATTTATCTTCCTCCCCAGGAATCTTGAATCCAAAGTAAGGGCCATTCCTTGTTATATCCCAGTCCTTGAGCCCTTCCTTTAGCCAGCCAGAAACATAGTTCTTTACCTCTTTCTGAAGGTTTTTGTTTGACTCAAGATATTCCTTAAGCCTTTTTTCATAAAGCGAGAGCTTGAAGAAGTAGTGCTCATCCTCTTTCTTGACAGGAGTTTTGCCGCAGATTGCGCACTTCGGGTTCTTCAGTTCATTTCCTGCATGAGTCTTTCCGCATGCCTCGCACACATCGCCGTACTGGTCGCTTGCGCCGCATGCAGGGCACTCGCCCTTGACGTATCTGTCAGGCAGATACCTTTTGCAGTTTTCGCAGTATGTCAGAAGGACCTTTTTCCTGAATATTGCGCCCGCCTTGTTCGCGCACTCGAAAAAGTGGTCAGACATCTTTTGGTTCTCAGGCGAGTGGGTGCTGTAAAACATGTCGAACGAGACACCCATTGCATCAAAGTCCTTTGAGTGCTCCTTGTGAAACTTCTGCACAAATTCTTCCGGTTTCATCCCTGCCTTTTCAGCATTTATCTGTATCGGAGTCCCGTGCTCGTCGGACGCGCACACAAACACGATGTCATTTCCCTTAAGGCGGTGGTATCTTGCGAATATATCTGAAGGAAGATATGTAGACGCAAGATGCCCTAGATGCAGGGACCCGTTTGCGTAGGGCAGGGCTGCTGTAACAAGTATTTTTGCCATAGTATCACGAGAAATTGACCTTGAATGCTTTAAATATTATCGGGAAATATAGTATTCATGCGCATAGTCTATTCCGGGCACTTCGGGAAACTCGCAGGAAAAGCAGAGGACGCGCTCGATATTCGCAAGTCAACAGTTTCAGATGTTATTGATGTTATCGAGAAAAAAAGCCCTGGCTTCAGGAAAGAATCAGAAGGTCACGATGCGCTTATTCTTAAGAACGGAGTGAATATTGAAGGGCTTCGCGGGCTTGACACGCTTTTAACAGACAATGACACTTTGACGTTTGTTCATAAAGTTGTTGGGGGCTGATTAAAAAGTTATTTTTTGTTAAAGAACCGGTTCCATTTGTCTGTTAATTTTTGAACATCAACTTCGAAAGAGGCCATCAATTCTTTATTTTCTTCGGTTTTTTTCCAGTTCCCCCGTTCATTCACACCAAGGGCATTTGCAAACCGGTCCCTGAAAAATCGCGGGAATCCGATTTTCGTATCCACAAGCCATTTTTCATCGTCAAGAGCAACATAAAGATATCTGCCCTCTTTACTAAATTCGGCTTTAATGTCATCCAAGTTTGCAATTCCCTTTAGTGTTTCTTTTTCCGGGACAATATCTTGTATTGAGCCTATAAACGGCAGGAAATGTGTATGTGCGTGAAACACTGTTTGCCCGGCAATGCCATGCTCAAATACAGCTGCCGAACCATAGGCATTTTTCAAAAAAAGCATTGTTTTTTCGTACAATTGCTTGTATTCTTTGAAAGATTCATTGTTCAAAGAACCCATGCAGGAAATATGTTCTTTTGGTATGACTAAAATATGCCCTTCAATAAGAGGATGAACATCGCAGACAACTAAGAAATTATCTGTTTCAAAAAGAGGGTATTTTATACCAAACCCGCCTTTACAATGAGGGCAGTTTTGTTGGCTTTTTAGCATCATATTTCTATTATGAATGCGCCTTTAAAAGAATATTTTATTTGATGTTAGTAAAGCGTTTTAAACTTACAAAGCAAACGCCTATTGCGCAGGGGTAGCCAAGCGGTCAACGGCGCCGGGTTCAGGGCCCGGTTGGTTAGTCCATTCGGGGGTTCAAATCCCCTCCCCTGCATTTTTGGCGAGCGAAGCCGCACGAAGCAAGCTCGTATTGAGTGCGAACTGAGCCGCCAAAAAGCTTGAAAAGCTTATCCAATGTCTCAATAGATTTTCATGATTTGCTTCACCAGTACATCGTTCTAAAAAAAATAAGAAAAAAGCTAAGCCCTAGTCCTGTTTGTTTTCGTCATTCTTTTTGGTTTCTCCGAATATCTGGGTGTTATGCATTTTATTGTATTCCTCAAGCCTTCCGACATCAACCCAGTAGTCACTGAATGGGTACCCGAATATCTTTTTCCCGGACTCAATAATCTTCGGCAGAACATGGTCTGTAAGATTCACAAGTTCCGGCTTTTCTGTCTTTGGTATGAATTCAAAAATACTTGGCTCAATGCAGAAAATCATTGTGCCTGCATAGTGCTTGAATGTTGGCTTTTCCGAAAACTTTTTGACAGATGAATCTTCATCAAGCTCGTATATACCGAACTCAACTTTTCTGGAATATTCAAACAGGGCAACAGTCGCGACACCTTTGTGCTCTTTATGGAACTTTATGAACTTAGTCAAATCAAGTGTCGTAAGGTTGTCTGCGCCCATCAGGATAAATGTTTCTGTCAGGCGCTCGCGCACAAGGTTAAGGCATCCTGCTGTTCCAAGAGGCTCTTTTTCCTCAACATAGTCTATTTTCACGCCGAGCTTTGCACCGTCACCAAAATAATTCTTTATCTGGTAACCGAGGTACCCGACGCTTATTATGAATTCGGTTATCCCGTGCTGCTTTAGGTACAAAATTACGTTTTCAAGCAAAGGCCTTTGGCCAACAGGAAGCAACGGCTTTGGAACCGCATAAGTAAGCGGGCGAAGCCTGGTTCCTTTTCCGCCGGCAAGAAGCACTGCAATCATGCACTTCTTTAATGTATAGAAGATATATGTCTTTGCTTTATGCACGCCTGACATCAAAATGAATATTATTTAAAATTACCTCTTGAACTCAACATCATGCGCCTGATAAAAATTGTTGGAACAATCAATACACATCATGAGAGTGAAAATATCCTGCGCAAGGCTATGGAGGCAGGAGCCTTCAATGCAGCTATAATGTCGCGCGAGATAGCTCTTGAGGTTTCAGCAGCGCGCCTGAAAAAAGTGCGCGACACACTTCACTCAATGAAAGTGTCTGACATCAAGCTTCGCGAGGAAAGTGCAATAGAATCCACTGTAAGCCATTCAGGGCATGGGCATGATGCAAAAAAGTTCCTGAAGGTCTCCCTCGCACCCGGTACAAGAGTAACAGGGCTGAAATTTGTTTCATTTATGTTTTCAGATAAGTTCAGGCGCGAGTCAATAACAGACCCGGCAATTCTCATAAGCAACTTAAAAAGGGTAATTTCAGATACACTGAAGAAAATAGGCATAACAGATGCCCTGATTTGCGTTGAATTCAAGCAGGTAGTAGAAAATGTAGACTCTGCTGTTGAAATCGCCACAGTTAATGCATTGATTGATGCTGACGGCATTGTGCAGGTAACTATTTAGAGCCCATCTCACTAGGTGCTACGAGTGCCACGCAACAACAAAGCATTGCATAGCAGCATAACGAATTTAACAGTTAGGAGTTATGTTTTATTACAGACCCCATATACTAAATTTGAATATATCTCCTGCATTGATGAAAGGTCTTCTTGGCTGACTGTGCCCGGACACTCTACTTTGAAGAACATATACTCTTTTAGCGTTTCATCTCGCTTAGATAACTCTTCCATCATATCAGAGAGTCTATTTCGTATGTTTTCGTATTCTGGTTCCTTCTCAGGAAAATGCAAATCAAGATTTTTGTTGGATATTGTTCCTGAAGTCACATGTCCCCATTCATTCTTATTTGATATATACCTTATAATCCCTGTGATTTCATATAACGTATTCCATTCAAGAGGCATAACAACAAGAACATATTGTTCACTCATATGTGAAAATCTTCTTGAACGGTTATAAAGTTATGTCCGTTCGTGTGATACAATACCTCTGTGGGTAACCACAACACAAAGCACAGGGTTGGATTATTTGTTAAAGAAGCACTACTCTTAGCATATCGGGACGGGCTCTTAATTTGTTTAGAATAAATTGGAGACTTGGCTGGCAGCACACTGGCTGAACAATTTACTCCCTTATCAACTCAAGCAAGGTAGACAGAATAACATCCGGCTTCTTTTCTGCAGGGAGCGCCTTGATTTCTGCAAGCGCCTCACCGCTTTCAGGAAGTATTGCGCACTTGAAGCCAGCGCGCCTTGAAAAAGCAACATCTATCTCATGGTCGCCGCCAATGAAAACAACGTCTTCCGGGAACATAAAGACATCCTCAAAGAACCTCTGCTTAATCACATCTCCCGGCATTCCAAGAAGCTTCGGGATTTTCCCTGTAAGTATTTCAACTGCCTTTATTATCGGTGCCTCTGCAGGAAACTTTTCATCTCCTGCCTCAAAGTACCGCGATATTCCGGTGCAGTAAAACGTTGCGCCGTGATTTATCAGGTCTGCCGCTGTCTTTAGCTTGTTGTATGTAAAGTTTCGGTCAACAGACACAACAACGTGCTTTGACGTGCTTGAAATTCCTATTTTGCGCTCCTCAAACTCTTTAATCAGGCCGTGTTCTCCAATGACATATGCGTTGTCTGCACCCGCTTCTTCAAGAAACCTTGCTGCAGAGTATCCTGCACTTATTATTGATTCTTTAGGAATCTTTATGCCGAATTCAGACAATTTGTCGCGCAATTCATTTCTTGAAAGAAGTGTGTTATTTGAAATAAAGTATATTTTCTTGTGTTTTGATGTAAGCTTGTCAATTACGTTTTTTGCATTTGCCCGGAGCTCACTCAGGCGCCATACTGCGCTGTCGAGATCGAAAACAAATGTGCTGAATGTCTGGTAGTTTAAAAGCATAGTTGTTTTTGATGAAAGAGAATTATAAAGCTTGTGCGCACGCGCTTCAGGCTTTTATGTTTTGCCTTCCAACACGGGTTATGGGTGTAAAAATCAGCAGCCTTGTGACAAAAGAGAAGATAACGCTTGAGTCTCTTGCAAACAAAACACTTGCAGTTGATGCCTTAAATACGCTTTACCAGTTTTTATCCATAATAAGGCAGTATGACGGCACACCTCTCAAGGACACTCACGGGAACATAACAAGCCACCTCTCAGGCCTTTTTTATCGCTCAATTAACCAGATGTCTGCCGGAGTTCACCTTGTTTATGTCTTTGACGGCAAAGCGCCGGACCTTAAGACAACAACGACAAACAAACGCCGAGCAGTAAGAAAAGAAGCACGCGAAAAATGGCAGGAGGCCCTTGAAAAAGGAGATCTCATCGAGGCAAAAAAGCACGCTCAGGCATCAGTGGAAATGACTGAAGACATACTTGCAGAGTCAAAAGAGCTTCTTGCAGCACTCGGCATCCCGGTTGTGCAGGCGCCAAGCGAGGGCGAGGCGCAGGCGTCATACATGGCAAAAAAGGGGGATGTTTATGCTGTTGCATCCAGCGATCTGGACTCTATTCTTTTTGGTGCTCCACGGCTTATCCGAAACCTCAACATCACAGGCAAAAGAAAGATTCCCGGAACCGGCGCATACCGTGATGTTGTTCCAGAAGTCCTGTCCTGCAATAAAATACTGAAAGAGTTAGGCATAACACACGAACAGCTGATAAATCTAGGTATTCTTATCGGAACAGATTACAATCCCGGAGGCATAAAAGGCATCGGGCCAAAGACTGCGCTAAAACTCGTGCGCAAGCACCCGAAATTCGACGATCTTATGGCCAACGTGAAATGGGAGTCTGAAACCAGCCCTGAAAAGATAAGGGATTTTTTTCTCAGCCCGCCTGTGACAAACGGGTATTCTTTAGAGCAGGGTGTGCCTGACATAGAGAAAGTCAAAAAAATACTTTGCGGGCGCCATGAGTTCTCAGGCGAGCGCGTTGACAACACTTTCAAAAAGCTTCTTGAGCTGGACGAGAAAAAGAAGCAGACGACTTTGGGGAAGTGGGGTTAAGTATATAATTACTATCTAGTTATAACTTTATATGCTTGGTAATTCAATAAAGCGCATGTTTCAAAATAATATTCTCGAACTTGAAGATAGTCAAGATTGTTTTGAAGTGCTTCAAAAAGAAATAGGATTTACTGACAAGAATCACCCATATACAAAGATGTATACCTGTGGTCTTTTGGGTTGTGCTGCGATAGCAGGATATGATTCGAATAAGAAATTCGGGTTTTTAGGGCATATTGATGAAAGTATTGACCCACAAAATGTGCTTGCGGTTCTTAATGAAAAATTAAAAGAATATTCTGTAGCGATAAAAGATATCGCTATTTACAGGGGTTCTCAGGAAAGCGAGACTGCAAAGAATCTGCTCGACACATTAAGCACACAATATAACACAAAGATATACGATTTGCGTGGAATCGTCCCGGGCGTTTCGTTAGATGTGGCAGAAGGCGCAACTTACGCATTTGAACAAGCCAGATCATATAGACACGAACAAAATCCAAAGGATGCTATTTTGGAGCTTTTTGAGTTACGCCCTATTTAGTTTTTCATAGGCACAAACATAAAAGCCCCGTGATAAGTTGTCTTATACTCTTTTTCAGAAACCCGTTCTATGAGTGTCATCTCCTGCATGAGTCCCGCGCCTACAGGCGCGACCAGCTTTCCGCTGATTTTGAGCTGCTTTTTCAGGGCATCCGGTATTTCAGGTGCAGCAGCAGTGATTATTATCCGGTCATAGGGCGCGCCCTTTTCATAGCCCTTTGAGCCGTCAAAAAGAAGGGCTTCAACATTCCTGTATTTTTCAATGTTCTTTTTGCCGAATTCAAAAACTTCAGGGACAATCTCTGTTGTTATGACTTTCCCGCTTTTCCCTATAATTTCAGAGAGTATTGCTGCCTGATACCCGCTTCCTGTACCGACCTCGAAAATTTTATGTCCCTCGCGCACGCCAAGAAGCTCTGTCATTATCGCAACCGTTGACGGCTGGCTTATTGTCTGCCCTGCCATTATCGGAAGAGGAATATCATCATAAGCGCGCTTTTTGTATTCAGGCAATACGAAGTCCTCGCGCGCCACTTTTTCGAATGCATGAATTGCCAAAAGGCTTTTCAGCACCCCATTACTTTTCATCAGGTTGAGCAGAAAGCGTTTATCCTCGCGCATAAAACAATTTCGCGTACAACAAATATATACCGCGAAGTGCCAATATCAGATGATGGATTACAACAAAAAAATACAGGATATAAAATCCCTAAAAGTGCAGGGCGCAGAAAACATTGCAAAGGTAGGGCTTCTGATTCTTCATGATTTTGCTCGACAAAACAAAAGCGATGATAAAAAGTTCGTGCGTGAGTTTCTCGCGCTCGCGAAAAAGGTCTCGCGCGCAAGGCCTACAGAGCCTGCGCTAAGGCATGAAGTCTTTTTTGTATCTGAGAAAGTGAAAATCTCCAAAAATCCAAGAAAAGATGCTATAAGATTGTGCTGTTTCTACATTAAGAATATTGCATCTATAAAAAAGAAAATCGCCCTGTACGGCGCAAGGAAAATAAGAAACAATGATATCATAATGACGCACTGCCATTCAAACACGGTAATGGCGATATTTCGCGAGGCAAAGAGGCGCGGTAAAAAATTCAGGGTTATTGTCACAGAAACGCGCCCGAAGATGCAGGGTGAAAAAACAGCAAATGACTTGCTTCGTATGCGCGTGCCATTCATTTATGTGGTTGACTCTGCAATGGCTCTCTTCATGAAACAGGCAACAAAAGTATTTGTCGGTGCAGATGCCCTACTCTCTGACGGCTCTATTGTGAACAAGATAGGGACCGAGGCAACTGCTATTGTCGCAAAGGAGTTCCGAGTGCGTGTGTTTTCCGCTGCCGGCACGCACAAGTTTGATGAGAAGACAATATTTGGTTTTGAGGAACCGATAGAGGAGCGCGACCCAAAAGAGATATGGGCTAATAAAAAAATCAAAATACTGAATCCTGCATTTGACATAACTTCTGCAGATTATGTATCGGAAATTATTACAGAGCGCGGCGTCTTTTCGCCGCATGCGCTTGCTGCACTGCTTTCAGGGGAGGCAATAAGCAATGCCCATTGAGACTGAAGTCAAAATTAAGATTGAAAACTTCAATCAGGTAAGAAAAAAGCTTTTAGAGCTAGGGGCAAAAAAAGAGTCAAATGTGTTTGAGAAGAACACTTTGTTTGATGATAAACAAAGAAGCCTCATAAAAAAAGACTGCTTATTGAGATTAAGGCAAGACAGGAAAACCAAAATAACTTACAAAGGGCCAAGACACTTGCACGACATGAAAAGCAGGGAAGAAATTGAGTTTGAAGTCTCTGACATTGGTCGCGCAAAGGCGCTTCTTGAGCGCCTGGGTTTCTCAAAAAGCCTTGTCTATGAAAAAAAGCGCGAGACATGGCACCATAGAAAAATTGAAATTGTCCTTGATGAAGTCCCATTCGGAAAATACATGGAGATTGAGGGCAACAAAAAAGAAATTATCTCTTTTGCAAAAAAGCTCGGATTCTTTGAATCTGATTTTACAACAAAAACATATTTTGAAATTGCAAAAGAAAAAGGGATAAAAGGAGATATTGTTTTCAAAAAAGGGTGATTTTATGAAAGAATTAAGCTACATTGACCTAAAATACAAGCCGACAAAGAAAGATCTGATTGCAAAATACCGCCTTGAGCCAAGCAGGGTTTCATTTGAAGAGGCCTGTGAGCAGCTTGCAGCTGAGAGCAGCATAGGCACATGGACTGACATATGCACTATGAGCCCAAAAATTGCAAAAAAGCTCAAGCCACATGTTTTTTCAATTGACAAAAAAAAGAATCTTGCAGAAATCGCATACCCTGAAGCGCTTTTTGAGCAGGGAAACATGCCGCAGATTCTCTCAAGCATTGCAGGAAACATATTCGGCATGAAGATTGTGAAGAATTTGCGCCTTGTTGATGTTTCGTTTTCTGAAAAGCTCGGAAAATCTTTCCAAGGCCCTACATTTGGAGTGCCCGGAATAAGAAAACTCCTTAAAGTAAAAAAGCGCCC
>JAIVYS010000018.1:0-12671 GCA_048635325.1 Candidatus Bathyarchaeota archaeon | reverse complement strand
AGTTGCGGTCTTAAGCGCTTCTTCCACCTCCTCTTTACCCAAAACGTTGCCATCAAGAAGCTTTGAGAAAGAATGGTCATCACCATATCTTTTCTTTAATCGTTTTGTCCATCCATCACCATATTTCTTATTCATGCGAGTTGTCAAATTTTTCACATCGTTCCAAGACCCCTCGCTATCGTGTATTTGATGCAATTTCAGTTTTGTTGCAAGAGCATCAAAATCGTCCCTCTCAACTTCTATGTCGTCGCGGCGATATTTGATTTTATTTAGTGCCCAAGGAGACGCCCTGCCTTCTTCAGTTATTCCGAAAAGTTTGAAAATTTGGTCATAATCATATCTGTATCTTTCAATTAGTGGTCTGATTTCCATAAGTTGTTTATTGTATTCCGGACCGCCGCTCTCACAAAGTTCCTTTGCTTGTTCAAGTCGGGCTATCGCTCGTTCCAACTTGCTGGGATTCTTTTTCTGTTTAGCTTCATCTGCAAGATTTGTTGCTTCAGTAACGAGTTTCTGAATTTCATCGGACAAGGTAAACCGTTTAGCAAATCCTTCTTCTTTAGAAATTATTTTTGATGCCTCTGCATCCAATATTTCTCGAATAGCTAAATTAGTGGGATTATTTATTTCAGTCTCCATTTGTACTTTGAACTTGTAAATGTCTTTTCCAGATTCATAAAACACTCTAGAGACAATATCTGTTGCTCTTTTTCGACTGTCTTTTTGATGAATATATGCATGCGCGTTCCAATTGTCGACTTGTAGTTTGTATGTGTTGTATTGATTTGGATATGTTTTCTTTACCATTCCAAGAACGATGTTTCCTAACTCTGCTGCTTCAGCATATTTTTTTTCTTCAGCACGCCGTTTTGCTCTTTTGAAAAAATCTTCGGCATATGTGTTTATCTTATCATCAGCCATATTATTCCCTTTATTTCCACTGTTAGATTCGTCACCTCCGCCAGAGGGAGCGTTACGAGGATTATTTTGGCGGGCGGGGTTATTAAGGTTGTCTGGCTCAGGGTTAGAATCTTCTTTAGAATCAATATCTCGAGAATTATTTTCAGACGTTCTCGTTTTAAGCGCATTAAAATCAGATACAATCTTTTCATATTCTTTCGCGACCAAAATCTGAAAATCTTGAAACGTAGCTCTATCCGCATCGTCGAAGTAATCCAAATACCGTTTATTCTCATTTAATAGGTCTTCAGCTAAACTATAGTGATTTGATGCCCCACCAAGATTTCCCTTTTTGCGCTCTTTCTCCGCATCATCTAAAGCAGATTTTATTTTTCTAAACAACGTTCTACAATCATCCATATCTCCACACAAAACATCTGCCCCTTGCGCTTAATATACTTTCAAGAACGGACGAACCACTAATAATTTCTGCTAAATATGCGCCCGAAAAGCATTTATACTCTTTGTAACATATATGTGACATATGGAACAAAAAGATTACAGTTTGGAAATAATACATCTACTTTCGCATGGAAAGTCTCATGCGCGCAAAATTGCAGCAAGCCTTGGAACAAGCCACATGACTGTTTTAAGGAAACTAAAGGCGCTTGCCAGAGAAAATGTCGTGGATTTTGAGGTGGAAGGGAAAAACAGGCCATATTTTCTTAAAAAAACAACTGAAGCAAAGGCATATGTGTTCATGGCTGAAAACTACCGCCTTGTGCGCGCCATGGAATCATATCCGCGGCTTAGGGCAATAATCGAAAAAATTCAGAAAGACAATAGAATCCGTATGGCTCTGCTCTTTGGCTCCTACGCAAAAGGCCGTGCAACCAAAAGCAGTGATATTGACGTCTATCTGAACACTGAAAACAGGTTGCTTAGGGATGAAATACAACTGCTTGATTCTAAATTGAGCATAAAAATAGGCAAGTACGAAAAAGAGAGCCTTCTGATAAAGGAAATTGAAAAGAACCATGTAGTAATAAAGGGTGTTGAAGCGTATTATGAGAAAAATAAATTTTTTGGCTAAACTGAAAAAACATGGCAAGCTACAGCTTGTTGTGCCAAGCGAAGAAATCAAGCAATCTTATATCTCGAAATCAGAAAGCAATCTTGCGTCTGCAAAAATACTTTTGAAAAACAGTCGGCTTGAGGAATCTGTTGGGCTGGCATATTTCAGTATGTACCATATGCTTTCAGCCCTCCTCTTCAAGACGGGCATAAAATGCGAAAACCATGGTGCTGCCATCATAATATTAAAGGCTGTTTTTGATATTGACAATGAAAGCATTTCTTTTGCGAAAAAAGAAAGAATAGATAAGCAATATTATACGGATTTTAAGATTGCAAAAGAAGATGTCCTTGACACAATGGAAAAGGCAGAAGAATTCAACAGCAAGGTCAATGATTTTATATCCCGGCTGGAAAACAAAGAAATAGAACTATTTAGGAAACGCCTTTCAGAATTGAGTTGAAATTCTGTGGTATCTGCCCCTCGCGCTCAACACATTTTCAACAAGGGTTAAAGAAATCTACGAAAACTCAATCCTCTTGAAACCCTTTCCCTCAAGCGCCTCGCGCGCAGTCAATGCATAAATTACTGCGCGCCCTTTGAAAAGTTCAGAAAATATCTGGATGCATGCATTCTTCACTAGATTTGATGAAAACAGTATGTGCGCCTTGCCGTCATCGTCGAGGAATTCAGAGATGTCCTCTGCCGGGTCAGACACAATCTTTGCGCGCTCTGTTTTTCCTTTTTTTGTTAAAATCAGGTCACTGCCCTTTTGTGTTGCGCTATACCCATCCATTAAAAATTTTTGTATCACGGGCTCAATGTTTATCTTTTCTTTTTGCGGGATGCGCTCTTCCCGGAATGTCTGGATAAATGCCTCGCCTCCCCTGTCTGTCAGGTAAAACAGCCTTGTCTCCTGCCGGGACACTTTTGCATTCCTTGTACCGACAAACCCGTCCTCTATCATCTTTTTTGAAAATTCGCGAAATGCTGTTCCGGAAACTCCAATATTGCGCGAAATCTCAGATGCTGTTGCCCCGAGCCCGCGGCCTATTGTACCGATTATCTCCCACTCGCGGCCGGACATATTGAATTTCGGGCTTGTGTCTTCTGTTTTTCTTACCTCGCCCGGCTTTGGTATGCTTTTTTCCTCTGGCAGGTCTTCTTCATCAACATTCATCATTTCTTTTACCATCTCATCTGTGACAGTCCCTTTCTTTATGGGCACAAGAGGAAACTCGACAACAAACGGGTCTTTGAACTCTATTCTTCTTGAAAGAACTATGCCGTGCCCGATCGGAAGCTTTCTTATGTTTCGCCCCTCGCGCTCATAGTCAAGGCCGAGCATTTTGCTTGAATCAAGTATGTCTGATGAATGCTTGGCATCAAGGCCGAGGTTCATGTAAATCTGGGTGCTTGTGTTTCCAAGAGCCGGATAGCTTATGAGAGACGGGTGCTGGTCTGTGAACAGGATACCGATTCCCAGCTCGCGGATTTCGCGGAATATGAGGTCAACCACTGTTTCGCTTCCAAGCTTGCTTGATTTCTCGCGGTTCACCATATGGTGCGCCTCCTCAAGCACGATTACGCCGCGAAGCTTCTCGCGCGAGCCGGACACCAGCAGCCAGTCGCGAATCCACTGAAGAATTATTTCAATAAAGAATGTGCGGTCATTGCTTGTAAGTGCATCAAGCTCAAGGATTGTTATGTTGCCTGCTGTAAAAAATTCTGACGGGCGCCTGCCTTCCTGTTTCTCGAAAATCTCTCTTGTCCCGCGAAAGCAAAGAGAATCTATGGGCCTTTGGGCTGTGGCCACCCAGTTTCTCTCTCTTGCAGAGATGCTCTTATTCGCAGAATACATATCTGCCCATAATTTCAGATCCTTTATGCGCGGTGTGCGAACAGCTTTCTCGTATATTTCCCCGAGAGCTTTCAAAACCACATGCTTTCCGCCGCCAAGAAGCCAGTATGCATGGTCAAAGACTTCTGCAAACTCTTTTGCCCATTCTGAAATTGGTACGCCCTCCGGAGGAAGAAGCGGATTGAACTGGAACGGCGACACAGCCCTTCCGGGAGTATAAATCTTTATCTTGTCTTTAATTGTTGGCAGTGTTGCAAGGTCGCGATAGTTTCTCTTTGAAAAATCAAAGACAAGAACAGGTATGTTGTCCTCTGCAAGCCCCTGAATACAATGATGGACTATGTTTGTCTTGCCGTACCCGGATGAGCCAAAGACCGCAACATGCGTCAGAAGCATTTGCTTGTCAATATTGAATGGGTACAGCCTTTTTCTGCCGTAAAGCACGGTACCGATGTTTAGTTTTCCATTCCCTGCCACGCTGCTCTTCGGCGGCTCAAGCAAAAGCGAGTTCTTCATTTCCTCGTCTGAAAATGTTGTTGCCTTAAGCGCATCAATCACAAAAAGAATCCTTTTGCGCGTTTCCTCGTCACCGAGAAGGTATGCCCTTTCAAGGCGCTCTGAATTCTGCTTTCCTAGTACCGGAGCAAGATTTTTTATCTCGCGGGCAATGTCACCAAGCGCGTTTCGGTCAACAAACATGAGCATCAATTCTCGTCCATTTCCTTGAAAAGGGCAGCTATCTTCTTCTCAGTCTCGTGCTGCTCCTTGAGTGTACTCCGCTCTGTGTTAAGCTCAAGGTTGTCGCGCCAGAACTGGACAGCCTCCCGACGCTTTTGCCCGCGCAGCATTGAAATGTCAAGCTTCAGGTCGCGAAGGTCATCAGCGTCTGTCAGCCTTGAAAGCATGCCGCGCTTTTCTTCTACTTCAAGGTCAAGTTCGGACACTATGTCTTCATGAATTTTTTTGCGCAACTCAAGCGCCTCGTTCAAGTCCTTTATGCGCTCATCAAGAAATCGTACTCTGTCAAATAAATTACCCATGATGTATGGTGCCATGCGGCGCAAAGGCTCAATTTCCTCTTTATCCTCGCGAAGCATTGTCTCGCGCGAGTGCACGCGCACAACTTCAGGCTCCTCTTCTGGCTCAAATTCATCCTCATCCGGCGGAAGAATATGCTTTGGAGCGAACCTGTCCTCTTCGCGGGATATGTCCTTGTAAAGAGATTCTACCTCAGACTCGCCTGCAGGCTTATAGAGTTCTTTTTCTTCACCTTTGTAGTCGCGCTGCCTTGGTATGAACTTCTTTTTTGTCCCCATTACCATGAAAACACCTTTGTATGATATAGTTATTAAAGATAATTAATATTGTGTATGCTTTGGTTATATACTAATATGTCAACATATCAATATCTTGTCAAAAAAAATATACCTTCCACTAACACATAATGCCTAAAGAAAAGCGGCAAATCACGCCATTTCTGCGTCTTCAGGTGCAGGAGCGGTTATGTGCCTTATAAGCACAATGTCTCCGACAGCTTTCAGCATCGAATACGGGACAATTATTCCGCGCTTTCCGCTGACAACTGTTGAAAGATATGAGCCTTTGACAGCGTCAACAACCATTGCCCTTATTCTAAACCGTGAAAGGTCTATTTCGACATCAGAAACCTTACCGCAATAAAGCCCCTTGTCAGTAAAAATATCGCGCCCAATTACTTCGCTTATTGTTCTCTCATTGACGACCATCAAAAACACCTCGTCACTAAACAAGATTATTGTACATGGAAGATTTATATAGATTTAGAGTGTCGCCGGCAGAAATACCTGTCTTTGGCATGCCACATAGGCAAAAAATAATGGCGTCGGGGATGGGATTCGAACCCATGTGGGCGAAGCCCAACAGCTTAGCAGGCTGCCGCCCTACCAGGCTAGGCGACCCCGACGTGCACTTAGCCGATATTAACGAATTAAATAAAGCGCTCATGACTTTTTTATATCTTGGCGGGTCACTGCTCTTCAAACTTATAGCGCAAAAAAGCTGCAATTCCGCCAAGTGCAAGCAGTTTCTCGCCTGCCTCGTGGGTTGAGCTTATGATGGCCGTCTCTGCCTTCATAGCTTCTGCAGCCCCGAGAATTTTCTGGACTTCTTTTTGCCGAACAAGTTTGTCTGAAACCATAACACTGTTTGCTGCCCCCGCATCAACAGCCTTTTTCACATGAGCTGTTCCGTATGTCACAAAACCGCTCTCCTTGCCAAGCTCTGCCAGAAAATCCTCGACCATACGCGTCTCAGATGACATTCTGCTTTCAGCAACAACGCGCTCGAGTGCGCCGCGCTTTATGACCTCGTTTATGCCTGTCTTTCCTGTAATGCTTGATGCTTCCAGGTTGCATTTTTTCTTCAGGTCTGCCTCAAGAGTCTTGTAAAGGTTCTCTTTTGAAAAACCAGGGCCTGCAATGATGATTTTGTCGTACTTCTCAACGTTTTCCTTGAGATACTCTGAAACATCTGCATAAAATCCCCCTGTCTCAGATGAGCCAAACATCTTCCCGCCTGACTTTGACTTTATTGTTGCAATCTCTTTTACACGCACCTCGCTTGCATGGGCAAAATCAGCGCGCCGCTCATCCATTACGCATATCAGGACATTCATGCCCTTGTATGTGAGCGCATCCTTCAGCTTTCTTATCTCATAATCAGCCCAGTCTTTTTCAACAGAAAATATTGTTTCTGGCTCAATCGAAAGCGTGTGGTGGCCGCGCTCAAAGTCCTCTGGCGCATCAATTATCCTGCCTGCAACACGAAGAGAGTGCCCGTCCTCAGAATGCGTTATTTTCTCTGCAAGGACTTTCAGAAAAACCGGCTTCTTCTCACCGGATGCGGACGCCTGAAGCGTACGAAATGTCCTCGCCCCTATTGTATCCCCCTCGCGCAATATTTGCGCAATGTTCCAGAGATCGTCAAGTGTCTCGGGCTTTATCTTTGTTTCATGGCGAAAATCCCTTTTTATGAGCTTCATAAGACCACAAATAATATATAACCCCCTCCAATAATAAATAAGCGAAGACTATGGAAAACTTCATTAAGGTTATGACTGCGGGAATCGCAATATTTGCGGTTCTTATGCTTCTTGGATGGAAAGGCCCGCTTGGCCCAACGCACGAGCCCGTAGAAATCAACAAAACGCTTCTCTCTGTTGAAAAAATAGGCGTTGTCGGATTTGCAAAAGCGACGCCACGGGAAATCATAATAGGAAATGTAAATGTCGGTAATCTTCCGGGAGAAGACCTTGAATTTGAGGCAGAAACTGTACTGATAAAAAACGGGCTGTTCTCAAAGAATTCGCAGGGAATCACATTCAATGGTGAACGTGCGCAAAAAGCCACCCTTTCATTTCGTGTTGATAACTCAAATGAATACGGGCGCCTTGTGATAAAGCATGGAGAACTCCTTATATACAATGACGTGGCAGATACCAAAAAATATTCACTTGAAATATATAATTTGAACAGCACAAACGCGCTGGATATTTCTGCAACCAGCTCAGGCATAAAGTTCTGGGCGCCGACAACCTATGTGCTCTCTGATGTCAGGCTGACTGTTGATCGGTATGCTGACAGAGACCATGTGGTCCCGTTTCAGGTATATTCTTATGAAGCGTCAGGCTGGAGCATAGGGCGCATCTCCTTTGTGCTTGAGAGCAAGACAGGCCCTGAGAACCTTTTGATAGATGTCAATGGAAAGCCGGTGTACTCTGACTCTCCTGCACCCGATGTACCCTCCCAGATAGACTTCTCGCGCCATGAAACGCGCGTTTCACCCGGTGAAAATCTCTTATCATTTAAGACAGGGAGGGACTCGACATATATCATGAAAAACACAAGGCTCACGATATTCTACTACGGCACCGGGGAGGCAATCTATAAGGTGCAGCCTTTTGAATTGAGCGAGTTCTGGAAAGCTTATCTCAGAAAGGAAAATGTCACAGGTGTTATAAACTTTTATGTCCGGGATGCACCGCTTGACAGCGGCCTTGAAGTTTTGCTGAACAACAAGACACACAACTTTGAGACCATCTCTGCAAACACATGGTACAACATAACCTTTGGGGAAAAAGACCTGTCAGATGACACAAAGAACTATGTAAGATTCTATACGCATGGAAACTATGACCTTGGGAAACTGAATGTGCTTATAACTTCGCCGCTCGCAGACTAATTTCTGGGCTCAAATAATCTGAAGCACCCACGGAAGCAAAGCTGTTGTAAACACAGTTGCAACGAGTGCTGTAACAGTTGCATGCCAGAGCAATACTTCTGCGGATGTTATTTTTATGAGTGCAGTCCATGTAATAAACGAAGTTACCATGAATTGAAAGTCAGGAGGCATGCTTTTCACCAAAGGGTATATGAAAAGCATTATGGCAGAAACAGTAATGATTTTTATAAAATGTATGTAGTCGCCTTCATGGAACATGTTCAGCACAAGCACGACCAAAAATGTCGTGAAGATGAAGGAAAGTATATGTGTAATAAGAGATACAGCCATGGAAGACATTTACTGCAAAGGTATATATATTTTTGACACAAGAGGGTATCAGGTGCTATAATGCCAGTAATTGCTTTAAGTTACAAAAAAATTGCTGCTGAAAAAGAGGGCGTCATGTCAAACGTCAGTATCAACACAGTGCCAAAAATAGTTAATGTAAAAAAGACAAAGCTTTCAGGGCTTGGCTCGGATGTTGATATTTTGACAGTTGATTTTGAATTCGCAAGCGCCTTTGAGCCAAAAGCAGGCAAAATAAATATTGAAGGAAGCATTGTGTGCAGGACAGAAGACCCTGAGAAAGCCGCAAAGATGTGGGAGACAAAGAAGACTCTTCCGGAAACATTAAATGTTGAAATTATTAATTATATTTTCTCAAAAGTAGGTATCCTGGCTCTGCAGATTTCAGATATAATGCAGATGCCCCCTGTCATTGGGATGCCTAAAATAAAAGAAGCGAAAAAAAAGGATAAGTAATTTTTTCAGTGAGCGCCTGTTTTCTTTACATTTGCATGTTTTGCAATACAAACTTTGTTGGTTCTACCGTATCGGGTTCTCTTAAGGATGCCGCGCGCTTCAAGATCAGCAACAATGCGGCTGACCTTTGCTTTTGAAAAATCTGTTGCCTTCACAACATCCCTTTGCAAACATTCTTTTCCGCGCTGTGTTACTGCATCCACAACATTTTTTTCATCCTGCTTAAGAACTGAAAGCACAGTCCGCACATTTGATGATGCGCGAAAGCGAAAGAAAATAAGAAGCCCGAAAAGCACAGCTATTATTGCAACAAGGGCGGAATTCAAATTGAATGCAGAAGGTGTAATTGGCTCGTAATCTGCTGTAAATGTATATGTTTTTCCAAGCTCCGGCTTTTCTACATCCCAAGAAATTGTGGTGCGCCGCCCTGTGCTTCCGAGGCTCCATCCATGCGGGAATATCGGCTCAAAGCCTGCGTCACTTACAATTCCTGTTGCTTCGGGCAGAATCAGCATGACCTGAAGGTTGTCTGTCGGGTCGCTTATCATATAATTGTATGAAATAATGCTTGCCATTGCACTCGGTGACGAAAGCTGGTATGCTTCAAAATTCAAATCAACAGAATAGTTTTCAAGGCCTGCACTGTTTGGTGTGCAAAGAATTACAGTCCCATAACTTTCTGCAGAGAATGAACATGAAAGAGGCCCGAATTCGTCTCTTGCCTGGACAACCCCTATTCGCGCAAAGGCGATATAGCTTATTTTGCTTGTTGTCAAATCCGCATATTCTATATTTACTTCTACCTGAGAAACATCGTCCAAGCCCACATCAACTGTTATGTCGTGTGAGCTTACTTGTGTGGCGAACACAGGCAACGCCATTGCAAAAAATGCTGTTAAAAATGAAATCGCCACAAAAAATAATCCGCGTGCTTTATACGACATATTAGTCTCCTTTAATCACCATTCCGCCAAGCCCTGCAGACGCGAACTTATGCATCATATCCGAAACAGTAGCAAGGGCATTTTGTGCTTCGCGCATTGTTATGGTGATTTTCTCAGGAGCAAGTATTTCGATAGCGGTCGGGGCATAATTTACAGTAATATTTGTAAGTATTTCATAAGACCTAAAGAAGACAACAATTTCTGTGACTTTTGCATAAAGGGTGTGTATTCCTTTCTCGATGAGCTGTTTTGGTGCCTCAATTTCTTTTACGTCAGACGCTGAGATGTCTGCAATGTACAAGTCACTCTCGGCTTTCATCTTCTTTATATGCTCTGTAAGTGACTTGTCTGTAACTTCCTTTCCTGTTGCCTGCACCTCAAAAAGCATCCATGCCTTTATCCAGCCCTTTTCCAAAAGCTCTTTTTCCTTTTCACTATCTGCCATACAAAAACCAAAATATTTTTTTCTGGAACAATTTAAACAAAATTATTTCGTTCTGAAACAATTAAACGCGTGTTTTTTGTTTTTTTGTTAAGTGATTTTCTATACTATTTATGTGCAAAAAACTATTTAATACCTTTCTATTGCGCTTTTCTTCCACTCAAAGCACATGCATCTCATCCTCATCAACATTTCCTATGTGAATATGTTTAATGCCATGTTCCTTTGCGATGTCCTGTGCAAGAGCCAGTGTCTCAAGAGGTGTCGGGGGTGTGTCCATCAAGTACGCCGGAAAATACCGTGAAAAGTGAAGAGGTATATTTTTGTCTACTCCTGTAAGCCAAGCACATAGCATGTGAAAATCTTCCTTCGAATCATTTTCTCCCGGAATCACAAGGTTTGTAACTTCAACATGGATTCCGAGCTTGTGCATAAGCTCAACTGTTTCAAGGGGCGGCTTTTCAGACGGGGCTTTGCAAAACCTCTGGTAAAACTCCTTCTTCATTGACTTAACATCCACGTTTGCAGCATCAATAAATGGCGCAAGCTTTTTGAGCGGCTCCGGGTTTATGTATCCGTTTGTGACAAGCACATTGTAAAGCCCCTCCTGCTTTGCAAGCTTTGCTGTATCTAATACGAATTCGTAGAATATTGTGGGCTCTGTATATGTATAGGAAATACCTTCAGAATGCTTTTTTGCAAGAGCCACTACCTGCATAGGGGATATTTTTTCACCAACAATTTTTTTTGGCTGGGATATATCAAAATTCTGGCAGAAAGCGCAATGAAAATTGCAGCCGACTGTTGCAATAGAAAGTGTCTTTGAGCCTGGATGAAAATGAAAAAGCGGCTTTTTCTCTATAGGGTCAACTGCCCTAGAAACAATCCTGCCGTAGACCTCGGAAAAGAGTGTTCCTCCCTTGTTACGCCTCACCCCGCAGTTGCCAACGCCCCCATCAACAATTATGCAGTTTCGCGGGCAAAGAACACACTGCACCTGTTTGTTCTCAAGCTTTTTGTAGAACATTGCCTCTTTCATGATTATACTTCGTGTGTTAAAAATTTAAGGAAGAAAATACAAGATATCTTATGAAATTTGCTGTTGTCGGGAAAGACACAAGAGAAACAGAGTCAGAGCTTCTTGGAAACGGTTTTGTAAATGATCAAAAAAAACCGGATGTGGTGTTTTCTGTCGGGGGCGACGGCACAATACTATTTTCCGAATACAAATACCCATCTATTCCAAAAGTCTCGATAAGAAAAAGCAGGATATGCAAAAAATGTGTTTTTGATAAGGGCGAGTTAAAAAAAATAATAGATGCGCTAAAAAAGAAAAACTATGCTGTAAAAGAACACATTAAGCTTGAGGCAAATATTTCCGGAAAAACGCTTTATGCACTAAACGAAATTCAGGTCCATAATGCCTCGCCTGCAAAAGCAATACGATTCAGTGTTTCTGTTGACAAAAAACTAATTGAGAAAGAAGTGATAGGCGACGGTATTGTGATATCGACACCTTACGGCTCAGGAGCATACTATTATTCTATCGGGGGCAAGGCCTTTGAAAAAGGCATTGGCATTGGCTTCAATAACCCTCATGCAAGAATCAAAAATCTGGTTGTTCCTGAGACGGCAATTGTTGAAATAAAACTTTTGCGCGGGCATGCCATTGCAATGTATGACAATTCAGATGACACGGTTGCCCTTCAGGAAAACAAAGTCATACAAATTAAAAAATGCAGGAACCCTGCAAGATTTGTGAGCATATGAAAACACTCAAAATAGGCGACAATATCTGGATGATTTCTTTAGGTGGTGTCGACTCAAACATGTATGTTGTCGACGGCTGTATGCTAATTGATACCGGAACCGGAATGCGCGCAAAAGAACTGGATTCTGCACTCAAAGAAGCTGGCGTCTCTCATGACAAAATAACTTCTATTGTAAACACTCACGGGCACTTTGACCACCTTGGTGGAAACATACTTTTTGAAAACGCAACTGTTCTTGCGCACGACTTGTGCGCCAACATAATCGAGGGCGCGGATAACATGAAGTCATACGCACACTGGTTCGGCGGCTCGCTTGAAAAACGTGATTGCGTGCGCCTGAAAGACAAAGACATTGTGCGCGCAAAGGATACAAAGCTTGATGTCATCCATGCGCCGGGGCACAGTGACGGAAGCATATGCCTGTTTGACAAAAAGAGTGGAGTGCTGTTCTCAGGGGACGTCATATTCAAGAATGGTTATGGACGAACTGATTTATCTGGCGGTGACGGAGCAAAGCTAAGGCATACGCTTCGAAAGCTCTCACAATATAACATTAAAAAAATACTTCCCGGACACGGGGGAATAATAGAGGGCGGAAATATGCGCATAAAAGCGACTATTGATAAAATAAGGGCGTAGATTCTGGAAAATCGTT